>NZ_JBLYIG010000029.1:0-2381 GCF_049222245.1 Nitrospira sp. BLG_2
TTCACCAACGAGCAGCTCGAATCACTGGCGTTAGCCTTGATGCGCGGTCAACAGCGGAGCGAATTCGAAGAAAAAATGGAGATGAACCTGGCGCTCTACTACAAGGAACTCGGTCGGTTCCGCGTCAACATCTTCAGGCAGAAAGGCAATGTCGGGTTAGTCTTCCGTCACATCAAAGTGGATATTCAGACCGTCGAACAGTTGCAACTTCCCCCGATCATCAAAGACATCGTGATGACCAAACGCGGTCTCGTGCTGGTGGTGGGGGCGACCGGCTCGGGGAAGTCGACATCGTTGGCGGCCATGATCGACCATCGCAATACCATCCACCAAGGCCATATCATCACCGTGGAAGATCCGATTGAGTTCGTTCATCAGCACAAAAAATCGATCATTACACAGCGCGAAGTCGGATTCGATACGTTGACCTTCCAAAACGCGCTGAAAAACACGCTCCGTCAAGCTCCGGATGTGATTCTGATCGGAGAGGTGCGTGATACGGAAACCATGGAAGCGGCGATTACCTTTGCCGAAACCGGTCATCTGTGCATTGGAACGTTGCACTCCAACAACGCTAACCAGGCGATCGAACGTATCATGAATTTCTTCTCGGTCGAGCGCCATGCCCAGATTTATTTACAGTTGTCACTGAATCTGCGCGCGATCATCTCACAACGACTGATTCCGTCGGTCGACGGCAAACGCGTTCCGGCATTGGAAATCATGCTGGACACGCCGCGCATCAAGGACCTGATCAAAAAAGCGGAGGTCGATACGTTAAAAGAAGCAATGGAACAAGGGATAGATGAAGGCTGCCAAACTTTCGATCACGTCTTGTTTCAGCTATACAAGGAGAACAAGATCTCATTGGAGCAAGCTCTCATCAACGCCGATAGCGCGAACAACCTCCGCCTGAAAATCAAACTTGAAGGGCTCAAAGGTGACGAGGCTGTGAACGCCTTGCTCGATAAGCAGATGGGAGGCGGCGGCACTGATGCGTTTAAAATTCAAGGCAGCGCTTCAGGAACCGTCACTCCGATTCGCAAACGATAGCCCCCCTGCCTTAAGGCGCTGAACTTCCTTCGGTTTGGCGCTCAAGATACGACGCCATCTTCTCAAGAGCCAGGGCACTGAGTCGGGAGCCGTACCAATTCGGCATCGTGTGCTCCGGATAGCCATGCACCACAAACCGCTGCGGCTCCAACACCGATTCAACGATATACTCGTGCACCGTCTTGGCTTGTCCACGGTACCGGGGATCTTTGAGCCGTTGCTCGCCCGTGGTGCCAAGGACCAACGGCGGCCCGACTTGACCGTCGGCACCAGGAATTCCAGGAATCTTGTGGCACACGGGACATCCGGAACGGATAAACATATCGACAAGGGGCTCATCACCCGTCACGAGGGAAATCGCCTCCGTCGTGAGCACGGGATTCGTGGATTGGCTCTGTATGAGGCTGGAGACACGAAGATCATCACGAAGCGCCCACCAAACCGACAACAAGACCAGACCGATGGCAATCCAAACTACAAGCCGATCCTGAGCCGATCGGGCCTTGTCGCCCTTCACTTCATTAGCCCCCCGAGATCTCTTGAACCGGCTTCATGAGCTGATCGAGACAACCGGCTTCGATCTTTCCCGTTCGGCGTCAACCTGTCGACCAAATCCGGTAGGATATCGGCACACTTGGAGCCAGAAGACAGTCTCGATTTACCAGCCACTTGGTCTAGAATGTCGTTCCCTAAACCTTGTTCGACCTGACCGGTGTTATGGCAGATTCCGGCTTGTGGCCACCCAGGAATTCACGATTTTGCCAAAACCGTTTTGCTGAAACGCCTGGACGAGACCGCGGTGAGTCTACCCATATTTCGGTCCTTTCCGAGTAGTCCTGCCACGGGATGTATCACATGTACATGTACAGGACTCAGTCCAAACATACACGATACGCGTCCTCACCGATGCAAATCCCTCGTTGATTCCGGTCACGACTTCACCCATGTTGAGCGCAGGCACATCCTGCGCGAAGAAACTTTTGGTATGATGACCTTGTGGAGGGCCGGGTATGAGAAAGAATAGTTCGATTCTTCTGAGCCTCGTTGGGATGTGGTTGGTGAGTTCAACGATTATGAACCTCGCTTCCGCTGAAATGTATGTCGCGGGAGAGGCGGGCGTCAACTTTGCGGATCGCATCAACAGTATTGCGGGAACAGGATCGCAGGCCGGAGTTCCAGACCTGAATCCCGCTCCCAATCCTGACTTTGATCTTCAAAACTCCATTACCTACGGCGGCAAGATTGGGTATTTCCCTGGAAACAGTTGGTATGGGATTGAAGGCGAAGTATTTCATACTACTCCTCATATCAAGAGTTTGCCTGCAACG
>NZ_JBLYIG010000030.1:0-14083 GCF_049222245.1 Nitrospira sp. BLG_2
AGCAATCGCGGCTCCCCACTTCAACCACTGGGTATTCGATATGGTCTCACCCCCAGAGAACAGGCCCAACACTCTCAGGATGGTACCCCAGATACGGCCATGCCCAAAGTGCTCCAGGAACTTACGGTTGAGTCCAATCAAGATGGCTTCCTGCAACTATGGCAGCACGAAGGCTCCTCAAATCCCCAACTCCTCTTCCCAATCACAGAAACAGAACAGCCCCGCTCCAAGCTCACAGCGCATACCCCCCTGACCATCTCCGTCCCGTCAACGCCAGGCATACTTGTCATTCGATTCTCTCGCGCAGCCACCATTCCATCGGCACCGCTCGATAGCACACTGCTCGATAATTCCACTCAACGTCACCTAAAGGAATCCGTTATGACCGACGAAACCTCCAGTTTCCCGCCACCAATCCACTACATCGTCAACCAGGACCCTTCCCGATCGGAGATCGTTGTACACCTGTCTCCCCCACGGCCATAAGTAGAGTCAAGCAACCCAGATTCATGCCCTAGCCGCGACGAAGCCTTCTATAGACCTATTTGCAGCATGGCACAACAAATGGTATATTTTGTCCCATGAAAACAACCATCGATGCGGCTGGACGATTGGTCATTCCCAAGGAACTGCGGCGAGAAGCCGGGTTACAGCCCGGCACTGAGCTGGAGATCCGCTGGCGGCAAGGACTGATTGAAATTGAACCGGCACCACTCTCCATCAAGCTGAAAAAACGTGGCCGATTCCTCGTTGCGCTGCCAGATCAACCGATCAAGCAACTGACGAGCGAGATCGTTGAACGGACCCGTCGACAGCTCACCCGTAACAGAGCAGCCTCCTCTTAACCCGGTATGGGTAGCTTTCTCCCCGACACCAACGTCATGGTCGCCATGGTGTGTACCTGGCATGAACACCATGAGCGGGCAATTACAGAGATGGAGCACCGGCTGGCGAAGCGGGAATCGCTGGTGCTCGCCACACCGGCCCTCATCGAGGCCTATGCCGTGCTCACCAGACTTCCGCCGCCCCATCGATTGTCTCCTCAAGATGCGATGGCCCTCATCGAAACGAACTTTCTCGCTGAAGGAACGCTTGCCGGATTGGACAATAAAAATTTCCGGCCACTGCTCCGAGAGGCTGCAGGCCATGCCATCGCGGGTGGTCGGACCTATGATTGGGTCATCGCTGCTTGTGCGAGAGCAGCCCGAGTGACGACCCTGCTCACGTTTAACACGAGAGACTTTTTAAGCTTTCGCCTGGACGGCATCGAGATTCATACTCCTTAAAATAACTTCTACCACATTGGATCTCGCCAAGCGGGCAAGACAATTTGCATCATCGGCTCCGCAGAATGGAGAAAGTTTCGGAGGCTCTATCATGAAACATCCAAACCTTCGCCATCTCAAGATCAACCGAGACGGAACTGACAGCATTCGCAACGCGCTTCGAAAGAAGGGACGGTCACCATCACCGTCAATCTTGACGCAGCCGATCTGCTGCGTACCAACGACTCGTTCCAAGAAAGTCAGAATTCCCTACCAACGCCTGGTGAAGACACTGCTCTCTACAACGGTATCCCAACAAGAGTCGCTTTAATCCCGCCTGACACGACTTGAACAGGAATTACGCAAGCTCAAGCGCCACGTCGCCGCCTAGCGGCTCGCAATCCGTTAAAGAGCTGTGGAGTTAGCAAAGGTATCCGACCCCATATATTCTTCACTTGGCTCTGGAATCAACCGGACCCGAATGCCCAGGACTTTCTGCTTCATGCCTCTCTCCATCAGACGGAACGCCATAACCCCAATACGGTCATAGATATCCAGTTTCCAGACGTTCCCGAAGAACCGCTTATAGCTGGAGTCTTAGTTGTTCCGTTACCTACCGATAGTCTCTGAGGGGAACGAGTGGGGTGGATGACGGGTTTCGAATTGAACCGGACTCATCGCCACATCAACAATATCAACAAGATAGCTCTGCAAATCACGGCAAAACCGGGCAAGAAATACGCAAATCTGCAACCGGTTGCAACCAGGAATCGAACACCCAAGACTCGCCTTCATCCAAGAAGAATGAGTCATGAGCACTCGTCTCTCGCCCTTCCCTGTCGTCGTTCTTTCGCCTGTCTGGTAGACTCCGCGCCACAGTACGGCGCGGCTCTCCTGAAAAGGTTGGTGGTCTCCTTACTGCGTCCTTCACGACCCGTGCACCTCCTGACACCGCTCAAGATTTCCTACGAAGCCGCGAAGAAACGAGCGGAACCGTACACGAAGATTGCTAAGGAGCTTACGGAACCGATTAGATGTTAATGGGGTGGGGAGTCGGTTCCATCTCGGGAAAGCCAAACACACGCTCAGGTGAACCTCCAGCCACCACACTTGCCCGCTCTCACTGTGTATTGACTGACTTGCAGATATCTAGGATGATGCGTCAACTGCTAAGCATGGACAGGACGAGAGCTAGGAAGAGTAGACTGCATCGCCTAACCAAACTCATGAAGCAACTCCTCGTCGAAGCGTCCCAGGGTGTCACATGACCGATCAGCAACTAAACCGCATTTTTATTAGCTACGCGCAGAAGGACACCCTCACCGCAGATGCCATTGTGGAGGCGTTGCAGGGATTGAAACTTACTCCGTGGATCGACCGCAAAGAGATAAAACCAGGAGATTCGTTCGTTGAGAAAATGAACGAGGGCCTTTCTCAGGCTGCCTATGTCATTGTCCTGATTTCCGCCGCCGCGCTCGCATCGCGGTGGGTGTCACGAGAGTGGATGTCTTCGGTTGCCGCCAAAGAAAAAGTTGTAATCCCTGTGCTCTTGGAGGAATGTGTACTGCCGCCATTGTTGAGGGACATTCTGTACGTTGATCTTCGAACAGATCGAGCCAGCGGCCTGGCCCGTTTGCGGAGTTTGTTTGAGAATGAGGGCATGCCGGTTTCGAACGCACCCGAGAAGCTTCGCGCCCCAGAGGCTGCTGAGCTGCTAACGACCTCGCGTCAAACACTGCGCCGCATTGCTTTGAGGTGTATGGGCGAGGATGCCTACAAAAGCTTACTTTTTGATTTGCACATAGATCCGGGGCAGATTCCTGGCAATTCCTTGCACGAGCGAATCATCAATCTCCTGTTCTGGGTTGGAAATAGTGGCGAATTGGAATACGTCGCAACGTGGTTACCGTCGGAACCAACCTGTCGGCGTTGCGTGGCGAATGAGATCCGCAAACTGCAATAACAGAACATCCGCGCCATTCGGATTGTCCGCAAGAGCGATGCACATCTGATTATCGCGCACGAATCGTACCCAAAGCGTTCACGAGAGACTTTGCCAACGCCGTAGGAGTGGCAGGAGCCATCGCCAAGGCCGCGCGGGGACAATTCCTGCGGAGTAGGCTGTATAGCCGGCCCACGTCAACGGCTTGCGCGTGGTCCATTTCTGTTGAACTCTTGCCAATCCGACTATCGGACCGCTCTCAGCGCTCTCCTGATACAAGGACTGCGCAAATTCAATGGCATCTCTATGCGATGCCTGCCAGAGCGATGCGACGACAATCTGTACACCTCGATCGAGCAGAGCAAAGGGCATTCCAACATGCACATTACCTGGCAAGGTTTGGGTACTTCCACCCCAACAGGAGTTGAGCACGACAACGGCAAGATGGTCCAACTTCAACTCATCGAGATCTTCAATTGTCAGCCATCGGTCATGCAACAACAACCCTGACTTACCTGGCTTTCGTATCGAGAACTCGCCATGACAAGCAAAATGTGCGATGTCCGTTTCCAACAGCTTGGCTTTCACATGATCGGCCTTCGCATCTTGATTTTCCACGTACTGCCACGTTGGCGCAGAACCATTTGCTAGGGCGCGCACTTCTTGGGTAATGCCGTGCAAGGGCGCATAGCCTGGCTCGGCAGCTGAAGCAGTCACAGCAATTCCAAGAGCTGAACGATACTTTTTAAACGGGCGAACGGTGCTCTCCGTCCAAGCCAGCATTGGTATGACCCGCAAAGTAAATCGCGAAATGCACGGTTGGTCCCCGATGGGGAGGGCTGCGAATGGTACGTTGACAAGGATATCATCGGGCACAACTACAAGATTGCGGATATTCGGAGGAAACCGGAGTTCTGTGAAACCCACGCACGCTCCGAGATCTGCCACTCTCCTCCCTGCGCTTTCTGTTTTCCCATGCCACTGTGCGGAGCTGCGCAAATTGCGAAGCGTGTTACTCACTTTTCCCCACAGCTCTGCGCGAGTCGCCTTCTGTAGTGGCCTAATTCTCTCGAACCGGCCATGCGTCATGACAAACAACTCAACGCGATCCGGCAACACGATGTAATGAAGAACGGCGGTATCGCTCGGTAACCAGGACGCATGCAGCCAAGCCGCGCCGTTGAGGATTCCATTCTCACGCAAGCGCCGACGTATGGCACGCAAGGCTAACGCATAGATATCTTGTTCTTGATTGGCAGGACCGGCGTCAAGGTTGTCCGTCTCGACGTTGTTACCTTGTTCACCACCCAGTGCACGGAACTTGAGGATCTCTACCAATGCAGTTCGTGTGACTCGGCTCACTCGGCGCCGGGTAAGCCAAGTTGGGAATCGACCGGCAAGAGAGACTTCTTCATGATCGAGTCGATGACAGATCTTAGAAACTTGTTCGTCGATGTCCGACCACTTGTTCAGTGCATACATGGATCGATCTTCTGGCTGGAGCCGCGCCGCGATTTCATCACTCAACCGAGCTACTTCTTCGCTGTTTCGCTGAATCTCCGAAACTAGGCCTCCAGAGCGGCGCATGATCCAACCGATGACACCTCGCATCGACCACTCGCCATTGAGCATTCCGAGCTTGGCATAGGCGGAGCACGCCTGCTCCGCATTATCTCTGGCAGCCTTCCAATCCTCACAGTAGTAGTACACATACGCCCACAGATGGAGCTGTCGCGCCTCGACCAAGGCAGAATCGATGTTTGAGGCCAAGGCGGATAAATGCGTACAAAGCAATAAAGCTCGCTCATGCTGACCTGCATGCAACGCCAGCAGGACTTGATTAAAACTCCTACCGTACTCGTCCCGTACACGTTGTCGAGTCCGCGGACCCTGCACAAATATTTGCTCGACCTCTCCATCGCCGAGGGGTTCAGGTAGCACGTCATCAGAGTCGACCGCACCAAGGATCTCGCGCGTCGAGGGCGGAACGCCCAGGCTGGATATGGCTACGCCGCGTCTGCGAGCCAACAACGTCCTCATGCCGTCCATTTCACCTTCACCCACGACGCTTGTCCTTTGTAATCCTTCGACGACCACCTCGGCCTCATCCAGTCGGTTCAACGCGCAAAGGGTATGGAAGCGTTGTCGTGCAGCTGCCATGACGATCTCTTCTGTCACAATCGAATCCGAAGCCTGCGCTACGGAGCTAAGCAGCTCCTTCGCTTCGCTGAAGCGACCCTGCAAGTGCCGCAATTGCGCTTCCAACACAAGCCATTGCGCCGCGGTGGTAGGTGACAGATCTGATGCATGTGCCATGGTCAACAGTTGCTCGACACCTGGAAAATCGCCGCGATCAAGGCGGATCTCCCCAAGCCTTACTAAAACATTGGGAGCAGTGACGTACTTTGAGGCCTGTTCACTGAGTAGTGCATATGTACGTTGCAACGCCTGCTCCGCTGCGCTTAGTTTGCCGCATGCTGCCCAGTATTCCGAGAGGTTGACCAGGGCTTCAACGCGGACGACATGTACTTTTTCCAAATCAGCAGACATGAAACTCAGCGTCGCTGCGGCCTGCATTGTACGAGGGACGTTGTGAAGCAGGTTCTCCTCTATCGCCAAGACATTGCCGAGTTCCTGCCCTGCGCCAGCAAAATCCAGCAACGCCACATAGCAGCGGACAGCACGAAGCGAGAAGAAGGCACTGCCGCACTCATCACGTTGACGCCGCAGGTGGGCTCGCCCCGACTCGTAGGTACTTCGGGCTTCACGGTATTTGCGCCGTTGTTCTAATTGAGTGCCGAATTTGATGAGCAGATCAATGTCGAGCGGACTGAGTGTATTGGAATCCGACTGCTGACGCAGCACACAACGGGCGGCTACCAGGTCAGCAAGGAGGTGGAAAGCCGCTTCTTCTCGACTTTCCCGTTCAGCTTGACGCCAAGCGTGGAATAATACGCGCCAATCTTCGTGAGTCTCACTTGCGTCGAACACCGCAATACGGTCCAGTCTGCTGAGTCAGCCGTGAGATGGTCAGTTTCTCTTACAGGCAGCGCGTTCCTCTTCGGTCACGGTACGATCATTGTTCAAGTCGCAACTGCGTGCCAGGAGGACGCCGTAGGCGGGCAATATCCCAAGAGATGTGGCAGCACGTTTAACTGCCTGTTCCTTGTGGTCCTTTGGGATCTCTCGCCGAGTGTAACGTGTGTTATTTTGGATAATTACGCCTGGAAGGAAGTCTCCTAGGCCCTCCGTATAGAGTTCTTCCCATATGACATCCGGATCATCGACTAGGTTGCTCAAGCTCGGCCCCGGCTCGGCGTCCCAATCGTGTTTGTTCAGAAGAGCGCCATCCTCAATATAGACCTCTGGGGGTTGTTCCCGAACCCGCGCGGCTAAGTCAGATTGTTCTGATCGGGAATACACTTTCGATTTTGCGAACGCGCTCGTTGGCAGCTCCGTGTGCAGGCGATATCCCACGCTGCCGATTGTGATGAGCGCAGCGATGCCCTTGGAGAGGCCGTCAACCTGGCCAGATTTGGCATGGAGAAAATCGGTAGCTGCCGTTGCCCCATGCTTAGTAAAAGCTTCGTCAGCCATATAAAGTGCATTGTAAGAGGGGTTCCCTCGTTTGAACGCAGCTGTGTGTAGAGTTTCTATGGTCACAGCCGGATTATCTGCACGGAGGCTCTGTAGGGCTTGGACGAGCCCCCAGTCGGGGTTCTTCTCATTTGAGGTTTCCCGCACTAGTCTTTCCGCTGACTCTGAAACTGGACCATTGGCAAATTGAGCAAGAAGTTCTTTCGGCAAATACTGCTTATAGCTCGCTACTGCCTTGCGTAAATGCCCTTCTTTCGATACGGCCATCAGCGCAGCGGTCGCTTCCACATACTTGCCTTCTCCAGCGAATGACGCAGCTCGTATTCCTGCTATTTCGTCAGCAGAGCGCACCGCATGAGAGGTGTAGCCATTTCTGATTGCCTCTTCGACAGAGCCGATGTACTCCTTATCGACGCTCTGAATCGTCACAAAATCGTTGAAGGCTGTATGCAGATCAGCATCCGTTGGCCGCTCGAGATACAGCACACCTTGCTGAACGTACCCCTTTACCTCTCCAAGCGTTGGATCGCCTGTAGCAATCGCTATGGATCGGGCATCCCTGTTCGGCCCCCGATCGGTAAAGATCCGCCCGACTTCACTTAGACCTACCTCGCCTTCTTTTGTCAGTGGCCATAAGACTTGCCATTTTGCGCCATTGACAATCTGGATGGCATGTTGGTCTTCCAATATTGTTGCTTGAGCTTTCAGGAGACCGTTGAAACCCTGCAGCGCAGCAAGTAGCCAGTTTGGGGAATCTGAAAAGCGAAGGTATTCTTGTGAATAGCTAGCCGATCTTCCATCGACAACACTGAATAGTCTTGGTTGACTACCCTCAAGAGTATCCCCACCAGCACTCGTTGAACCTGGGTCAATTGGCCCTCCTCTGTCGACACCGCCCATATTGATATAGAGTTCTTGATCCTCCCGCTTCACCACATAGAGGTTTCGCATCGTCAACAATTCGTTACGTGCGGAGACAGCGTTTCGAATGCCGTACAAATTATGTCTTTGGGCCAGGGCGCGCAGCAGAGTCTCGTCACCCGCGACCACGCCATCACGCCAGCTCAACCGCACACCGCCAGCCGTGCCCTCTGAATGCAGGGTCCCAAACGATCCCTGATCTGAGATGAGCGCGATCGACCTGGTGTTTCCCTCTAAACTGACTTGCACGGTGAGAGTCTCGATATCAAGTTCGCTGGGACCGTTTCGGATCCGCGCTTCATTAGAAATTGTGGCTACCGCACGAGCGATTGAATTATCTGCCGTGGGGAATTCAAATTGCGTGTGCTTTAGGGTCGAGAGCTTGTCGGGTGTGGACTGAGCATAATCAATGCTCCCTCGTCGGAGTTGGGTAGGCAAGTTGTCTCTGATTCTGGATGCGGGCTCCAAGCTTGTTGATGAACCCAGAGATACGCCCCCTTCAATAGTGCCTAAATGGCCTGCCATGGGGAACGGGTATGAGCGAATTATTTCTAGACACTCATTTGCATTCGGCCAACGCTCCTTCGACGCAAATGGAATGTCCTTACGAAAGCGCAATTGTTCTGACTTCGCGTACCACTCGTCGAAACGATGAGAGTGATCAACCTTCACGTCGTTGAGTCCAGACACGAAGTCCTGTTCAGCCATCCACCCTGTAATGACTGACCATTTCATGACTTGATTTTGAACATGGTAGGCCTGTTCATAGTCAGCCACCTTAGCGAAGTGTCGATCCCACCAATTGAATATCCTTCGGCTACGCTCAGCAGCCGTCGTTTCCTTCCCGGGATGAAGGGGATTTGAGCCGGCGGAGTATACTCGTGTAGCAATATGACCAAAGTTCAGCCCCTCGCCTTGATCTGGAACACCTTCGTAGGCCTCCCGCTTAGTCCCGAACCAGAGGCGTGTAGATGGCCGTTCCCTCGTTTCCTCCCAATAGAGCGGCTCCAGGAATGGTCCTTCAATGGGCCCAGATAGGAATCCGTGCACTTGGCGCACTGGGGCTTCATGATGGTGATTGACCGATGCCCAAAGTTTGGCTAGCACATCCGTATAGAAAAGGACCATCCCAACCCGCGTACCTTGGAGCGGACCATCGTAACGCGCACATTGGAATTGATTGCGCGACCTGATGTGGGCTAAGAGCGCACGTACCTGAGCTGCGTTAGAACCTTGTGTTTCTTTTAAAGAATCCTGCAACTTTTCGAATGGGACAATGGCTTCTTTATCCGCTTCGCGCCTATGCTTGTCGCGATAGAACTGCGTGAGTCTCGCGACCTGTTGCTGGATGTCGGGTGGAATTCGATAGGTGTTTAGATCAGAGGATTTAAAGAACTTTTGCATGTCCCTTGCCGTTGATACGAGCCTAGGTGGCGCTGTGCTGTCGTCCGGTTTGTTAGGGACGTCATTCGCAATTCTCATTGCAGAACGGATGAAGTCAGCGGGGTATAAGTCGAGTTGCTGGAGGTCATTCGCCAGTCCCCCGAAGTCCCACTGGAAGTCGAGAGAAAAGCCTGGTTCAGAGGGTAGAGACTCTCCCGCTACGAATGGATCTCCATCGCGTTCACGCACCGCTGCCCATTCCCTCGCAAGCGTCTTATGCGCTTGATACAGCGCCGCAAGGTCATCGATCGTCACGCCTTCCGTTCTCGTATTCGCTATACGCCGTCCGCCAAGCTCAATTTCCCTTTTATTGAGTGTCGCCACATGTGTGACATCGTCGACACTGTTGAGCCATCGTGTGAGGTCTTCGAGCGTGGTGACACTCCGTTCGACATATCCAAACTCCGCGGAGAAAAGCTGTCTTGAAGTGACATCGGCTTCCCGCGTTATGTGGATCGCACCAGCCGTGAGATCCGAGCGATAGCGGAACACCGACGCAGTCCCTGGAAAGGTCCCTTGTTCCATACGAACTTGGTCTGCCAGGCGTGCGAGTGTGGCGGTGCGGTCCTTATCGCGTTCGGAGTAGAACAGCCATACCGCGCCGTTCGGCAAAAACACACGCCGTCCAGATCCATACGCGTAGTCCAGCACGTCCTCAAGCGCTGGCGTCCTAAACGGGGAGGTGTCGTAGGTAGCCGTTCGTATTGCCTCGATCGAGAGCCCGGACTGCATCAGAGTTCCGTAGACTGCCCAATCTGCGATCTGATCGGCGCGTTCGTCTGGGCGAAGTTCGTCTAGTTTCCCCAGCATTTGAGTGACATTGATTACAAATCCTGTCCTGGTTAACTCGGCACTCTTGTCCTTTACAGTTATAGTCGAGGGCTGTGCTGTCACATTGGCTGTTGGAAGCACTCGAGTTGAGAGACCGTAGCCTTCTAGACCGAGTCCCAAAGCTAGAATTGCTGTCGCTACAATCATCATTGAGCGTCTCATCGTCTCCCTCGCCTTGTAAATGTCGGGCTCATAGATTGTCGACCTACTTACGTGCCGTCTCGGTCTGACTCGCTAGAGTAGTCCATTGCTCTAGCGTTTCTAAAAGCTGGTTTGCATCTTGTTCTAATCCCTGATCAACAAGTCGGACTACTTTCCTGAATATGGCTTCCTGCAGAAGTTTCGTCGCATGGTGCCGTCGCGGTTCATCTGGATGCCCACCGTCCACTGAGAGATATTTCTTCGCCGTTGCAATGAGGAGGTCATCATCGACATTGGCTGCTGAGGCGAGGATGGTGGAGTACATCTGATCGTCTGCCCTGTCGCGAATGATGCGAGAAGTTGTTGCCCAAACACCATGTACAAGAAGCAATAGTGCGAGTCCAACCATCGCCTTTACGAGAACATCTCGGCCCGAAAGGAGCCACGCCACGGCACGAAGCCAGTGCCCTGCGCTGGAAGTAGGCGGTCGTTCCAACATGGAGGACATCTCACGCCGGAAGTCCTTCAAAAGCGCAGGCTCCTCTGGCGGATTTGGCGGTTTGAGGTGAAGCGCTATCAAAGCGCCACAGTTACATGGTGCAGACACTAGCCCCTCTCCAATAGTGACCCAGTCCAGCTCGACCAAGCGCGAGTCTCGCGTGATCGCGAGCGCTCTCACTTGATGGACGAAGAGTTCTGAATCAGTTCCAGATTGCCCAGCTTCGTCAACGGATGAGATGAACGTTGCCGCCAACGTCGATGTTTCTGGGCCCAGAGGGTCTAGTCCAAGCCGACGTGGCAATTCACGCTGCAGTGCTTCATTCCATAACTGTGCGATTCGCCGACCTTCGGAAGTTTCACTGAACGACGCGGCTTTCTGATAACCGTGCTTTAACTGTTGCAAGAGTTCTGCACCAGGGTCAGTTTGAGGACTCCCGTTCTTCTTGCTGGCTAGCCGTTGTTCGAGGTTGGCAATGTCCTCTGCCAGACCGTGGAACCGCTCACTGGCCTGACCATTAAAGGGATCGTAGGAGAGGGCAAGCGTGAGCTCTCGGAGAGCTCCGTCAATGTCTCGCTGTTCGTCGAAAAGGTTCTGATACCGTGCAAAATGCAGTCCCGCTATCAACTCCAGTAGCGGCATGTGCGGCTGACCGGACTCCAAGAGTGTTGTGTACGCTTCCAATCTCTTGTCTAGTGCCGAGAGCGTCGGAGTTGAGGAGAGCCATGCTTTGAGAGTTTCTGCTTGGTATCGAGTCGTGGCTTCACAAATCTTCAGCACTTCACGTTTTTGCAATTCATGTGTTGTCAATAAAACAACGATCTTGTTATAGGGAACATCACTCCCCACATCGTAGTTTTGTAATTCGGACAATACATATGAACTGTAGAGTTCTGTCACGGCTTCTGACGTTTTGGAAGAGATACGGTACTGATCCAAAAACTCGGCATGCAAGAGCTCCAATTGAATTCTGCGGGAGTCCGTTCCTGCCACGAAGTACCACTTCAAGTGGAGTAACGGCAGGAGTTCATCTTGTACCCGTGAAAGAACCACTTTCGCGAGGTTCTCTGGATGATGAAATCCGCACGCAGCCGCATAGTCAATCAACTTCCGCCTGATGACAGGAGCGTCTGCAACCCAACGCCATTCCCGCTCAACAAACTTCCAGGAGTCTCGAAGCCCGATCGGTTCAGCGGTTGACGCCTCTTGGCGTTCGATGTCTCGAACCATGAGCTGGGCACGCCGAAACCGAGCCTCAGTAGAAACGGGGGCTACAAGCAGA
The DNA here is from genome assembly GCF_049222245.1 of Nitrospira sp. BLG_2. Lineage (NCBI taxonomy): Bacteria > Pseudomonadati > Nitrospirota > Nitrospiria > Nitrospirales > Nitrospiraceae > Nitrospira > Nitrospira sp. BLG_2. The sequence goes on from NZ_JBLYIG010000030.1 coordinate 11,922, forward strand.
TCTTTTGCCGTCACCACTTGGTCGGGATCACCCAACAGATAGGCAGCAACCTGTTGGTAGTCAGTGAGCGCTCTCTTTTCCTCCCCCCTCGTGACTGAGGCGTAATTGATAAGTTCGAGTCGAGGAATTGAAAAGAACACCAATTCGCCCGTGATCGTATTATCGGTTCCACTTTCCGGGGCATTCATGGTGCGTCCTTTACCAGCTATCCATAAACATACGAGCCTCCGTTTACAAATACGTATATACTTTCCATCGGCATCCCGAGTTTGTTTTTCGTACCGAATAAGCGAAGAAGCCAGGTCCCGATCGCTTCACATTGAATCGGCATGACACTCTCGTCCACTATGTATGACCACGTCGCATGCCTGTTTTCCTGATTGGATGTGACGGATCAGGGTCCGTCACATCCGTTCCTCTTCTGCGATCGCCTGGCTTCTCATTATGGCGTGGTTCCATCGCGTCTCGTCTCATAGGAACCTTGTTGCATCATTGTTCCCATGGATTATTCCACGAAGCGAGCCCCGCCTTTGTCATTCACCGGGCTTCAGCTCAATCTCTGAACACTCCAGTGACAGAAGTACATCGAGTTTGAACCACAACCAGTGCTAGAGTCAGATCCTGGATGATATGTCCAATGAGCATACGGTGCGCCCGCCGCAAGCATCCCAGCAAGCTGCTGACCAGTGACGCCAACCTGTTCAATCGCAACTGTTCCATCGCAGTCCGCGGTGAGGATGCCTGTTAATTGCCCGCCTAGCCATCCCACCGCTACACCGATAGCAGTCCCGACAGCCGGCATGATGAATGACCCCACAGTGCTGCCCACGACTGCTCCTGCTAAGGCGCCAGCCGCGCTGATAGCAGCCCTTGTGCCAGCTTGCGAGAGTCCTTGCCCGATGTCCGTTAGTATTTTGTCTATCTTGGCATTGTCTTGATGGCCGGCGTTGACGACGAGGTAATTAAACGCAACCTTGTCTGTCGGGCTCGCAATGGCTATCGGTCCAATGGAAAGGCCAACCGTATAGGTCCCATTGTTGAGGTTCCCGATGAATTTCTTCACGGTTTGGGGAGGACCGTCGTTGACGGCGACTGATAGAGAGGCATAGTCGGTGTCGTTATGCCGAGACCGTGTGTTTGAAATAATCATGCTATCGAAGGTGAACATAAAGGTTCCTGGTTGAAACGCAGGTGCCACCCCACCCTGTACCCCCTCGATGACAAATGTTTCCCAGCTATCTGCAATCCGTCGAGTAGCATTCACTTCTCTGCCACCCCCATCTTCGGCACATACGAAATACCCGTTTGAGCATTGGAGACGAATATTTTGCCCATCGGAGATCGGTAAGCCGAGCGCAGTGTCAGGAGCGATAATTTCAAATGTTTCCCACTCGGAGGGTTGCGTTCTTGTGGCGTTCAGTTGCCCACCCCCTCCCCCTTCGGCGCAAAAGTAGCGTGAGTTGTCCGTCCTAAATTGCACTTTGGATCCGGAGAGAAGAGTGCCCCCTCCCAGAACCTGCATATCAAATGTCTCCCAGGTGCTAGCGTTAGGACGATTCGCGTTGATAACGCCCCCACCCCCGCCTTCTGCTACCACATATTGTCCATTCTGAGCTCTGAGACGAATTTGCATAAATCCTCCGTATTGTATGTTGATGTAATGTATTAGGGCCTCTTGCTGACCCATCCAATCTGAATCAGATCTGCGGCAGGGCAGAGCAAGACATGTGCCGTAAGTAACAAGATGGCATCATCGCTTATTTACCAGCACGATAGGGAATACGCAGTCATACGGTGCCGTTCGCCCCAAACTGACATGTGTATCTAATTCTACTTATCAGTATCCATTGAGATACATGATGGGAGAATTCGGGTTTGATGGGAAAGGGCGATACAGAAAAGGGGCGGTACCCGTAGGCACATAGAAATTGACGAGCATTTCTGTGAACCGCTTCACGTTCAACACCTCAACCGACGGTCGGCTGGTGCCATCAAGTACATCCGATTTTCTTCCGCTCCGATGTCACACCTCCTGGTCGTTCCGCGTTTCAGCTTTCCTCACTTGGTCGGTTTTAACGAGACAAAGATGACTTCCTCATAGGTGTGGCCGTTGACAGTGAAACTGGCTGGATCGGAACAGGGACCTGTGAGGATGAACTGAC
>NZ_JBLYIG010000031.1:0-9019 GCF_049222245.1 Nitrospira sp. BLG_2
GCCACCATCCAGTGGGTGAAGAAGACTGCCCGCGGCTTCCGCAATGTCGAGCATTTCAAAACCGCGATCTATTTCCATTGTGGAAGATTGGATCTCTATCCAACCCACACAAAAACCTGAAGAGCCAAAAAAAGATCTGCGGAATCAAATTGGTTTTGTCTGGCCAATGGTGTGGTCACGGAGCACTTTATCGGCGAGTGCGTCAAGCTTACCACCGTTCACATCAGCCTCGAACTGGCGAGCTCTGAGCATCATATGTGATCGTTGTTCCGTGGTTGATCAAATGCCGGCGTACCACTCGTAGCCCTGATCTTCCCAGTAACCACCCTTCCCTCCTCCAATGCTCGATAGCGAGGCAACGAGTTCCAAGCCCATCACATACTTCGCATGTTTGTAGCCCAATTGGCGCTCGATCCTGAGACGAATCGGCGCGCCGTGCGGAATGTCGAGCGGCCTTCCGTTCAGCTCATACGCCAGCATGGTCTGGGGATGATAGGCGTCCTCCATAGCCACGCTTTCATAGTAAGGAATACCTTCGCCGTCGATGTCGGCGCAGTAGAATACGACATATCGGGCTTCCGGCAGCGGTTCGACCCGATGCATGAGATCTCCCAGAGGCACTCCCGTCCATTTGCCGATGGCGCTCCATCCTTCCACACAGTCATGCCGGGTAATTTGCGTGCGCGACGGCATGTCGCGCAGTTCAGCGAGCGACCATGTCGCGGGCTTGGCGATAAGACCGGTGACACCGATCTGCCAGTCGACAAAGTCGTGCTCTGCCTTGGCAACGTAATCCGAGGTTCCTGGATGCGTGTTTCCGTTAGGTGGAAAAACGGCGGAGATGTCGCGCTCTTCATACTCCTTGGCCAGCGCATTCGCCGGTGTCAGCGCACGCTGCACACGCTCGGTCCAGGCTTCCGTGTGGCCGAGCATCTGCCGAACCCACTCGCTGCGTGAAAAATCGTCGCAGCCGGAACTGGCCATGATGCCCGCAGCACCGGCGGCGGCCTTCAAGAGCTGACGGCGTCCGAGCCTGTTACGTGTCATGGCGGCCTCCTTTGATGGCAAACCAGCCGGTGATCATCGAGCGCATATTATTGACGAATCCCGTCATGACGACCTGGAGAACGTGCACGGCGACAAAGGCCACAAAAGAAAAGCAGGCGATAAAATGAATGGTGCGCGCCCCCTGCCGCCCGCCGAATAGCGGAAGCAGCCACGGGAACGCGGCATCGATCATGGGTGACATGCCGAGCCCGGTCAACACGATAACCGGCGCCAGCACGACCAGCACGATCAAGTACGCCAGCTTCTGCAGCACATTATACCGTGCGGCCGCTTCCCCTTCGGGATGGCGGAAGAACAGATGATTCTTCACGACCCGTCGGGTGTGACGAAGATCGACCGTCGTCGGCACGAGATCACGGGACAGATGCCGGCTCAGCAGCCCATAGGCGACGAAGAACACACCCGTGATCACGAACATCCACGCAAAAAACAGATGCCACTGCCGACCCATGGCGAGCCACTGCGGACCGGGCAGCGTAGCCCAGGCCGGGAAGGCACGTCCTCGGTGGTCCGAGTACCCGAGCAGGCCGGTGGTCTCGAAGGCATGGCCGAAGATCGTCGTGACACCTTTCACCTCACCGGTCTCCGTTCGTACCGGACGGATGGACAACAGCGCGTCGTTCCGATCCGATCGATCCCCCCAGTAGAGAGCGGGATGAGCATTGAAGATTTGGAGTCCGCTCATGACGAGGACGACCAGGCACAGCGCATTGACCCAGTGCGCGATCCGGACGGGCAGCGTATGGCGATAGGTCCATGTCACGGAATCGACAGCACGCGAGTCGAGCGAAGACGATACAGCCGGCGCCTGTTCCGCTTGGCTCGTCGCAGACTCTAAACAAGGATGGGAGCTGCTCGTGTCCACCATGTCATGGGCTCCCGAGAATATGAGGTCAGGATAACACCCAGGACGCACAGGAACAATTTTCGGTCGTATTAAAATGATGGAGCATTGAATGCGCCCCTTTTTCCGTCAAGGCGCGCCACAAAACTCGTAGAGCAGGCAACCAGAAAAAAGAAGGACATACGAGGTTACTTCACGATAGCACCGGTACTGGCGAGAGAAGCTAAAACATCAGTGGCACTCATGATCGCACAAGCCTGTCAGCCATCTGCACAGACAGCATCGCGCTCGTCGGGACACCGGCACGCACGGCCCGAAACATGCCAAAGCGACAGAGCCCTGTCCCAAATGCCAGCCGCATTAACAGGAACGTGAGCACTTCCCGCAATGATTTCATCAATCCGAGCACACCAAAGCGAACCAGCCCTGCTGGACGGGCAATTCCCTGCCGGATGGAATCAAGCCATGAGGGTAAGGTTTCGGCGGTCCAATCCGCGGTGGTTACTTCACCCTCTACCAGTCCAGTTGCCTCCATTAATTCTGTAAACCCTTCGATGCTGGAAAACGCCGGATGAGACCACTGATCCAGCAGTTGCCGCATCACCGGCTTTTCCCACACATTGAGTGGAATCCGGCGATCGTCCCGCTGATTCCAATCGGCCACGACCAGAATTCCACCCGGTTTCAGAACGCGCAACAGCTCTCGAGCAAATCGTGCCTTATCCGGCATATGCGGTCCTGCCTCGACCGACCAGACCACATCAAAACTGGCATCGGGGAACGACAGTGCCAGCGCATCATCGACCTGAAAGTGGGCATTCACCTCTGGGGAGGTCAGTTCTTGAGCGCGTCTGACTTGCTGAGGGCTGATGGTGATTCCTGTGACAGCAAAGCCATACTCCCGCGCCAGCATGCGACTGCTGCCGCCAATGCCACAGCCCACATCCAGCACCGTCGTCCCGGACGGAAGCCGGTCTAGCCCACCCCAACGCACCATTTCATGCACAAAATCCGACTTGGCTTTGAGAAACTCCTTTTTGCGGGGTGGGGAGCCATAGTGTCCCAGATGAATATGTTCGCCCCAGTAGAACTCGAGAATGCCGTCATTCGTCCAGTCGTCATAGGAATCGGCGACAGAATCGGCAGACTGATACTTGCGGGGGAATAGCAGGTAGAGCACTACTCCAATCAGCAGAAAGCACAGGAGAAGGACGATCGCCCATATGAACATGTTCATCGTATCGAATGTCTGAATGAAGGTGATTTCATTCACAGTTATGGATAAGACAAAGAACGTGACACGAGAAACCTAGAGAACACCCTCCACTCTTCTCTGTTGATGTGCCAACAGAGACGCAGCATGATCGGACTTATAGAGATGAATTTTCGTGCCGTCAACTATTTTGAGATAGGTCCTAGACAAGTTGACGCACCTGAATACAGAAAGTAGCCTGTGGCCGCTTAACCGATAGTATCCTTCCATTTTTGAGCCAAGATCTATATCGCAGCTTACGCCAAAAGCGGAGAAATGAACTATATACCGGTATGGATTTGGCCATTTGTTCAGGTCACTGCCATCCCGGTTCGCTTGCCCAGGAAGTCAACGCTCAAGTATAGTGGTCTCATGCGCCGGATTAAGAGAGCAATTCGGTCTCAACCTCAGAGAACAGTCTCGGCCGTTTTGTTCTTCCGTATCTGTATCTGCATGGTGTTACAAATGCTTGGCGCTCCAATCACGCTGCTTGGTGTACTTGTGTCGGATACGCCGGTGGAATCTCTCTCAGAAGACTTATCGATTCTTCCGATCACGCCTACGCCGGGCCTATCGAGTCTTTCCAGCTCATATTCCGAGTTCCACCCTTCACCTCATCTTCCGATCTTCTCAACCGCAGTCTTTCATCCTCCCCAAGGGTAGGCTTCGTTCTCATCGATCGAATCGGTGTACGTGCTCCGCTGAGACGTTCATGCGTGGACCATTCGCACCGCACTCATGCGTGTGGCGGAAAGTCCTTCGTGATCTTACGGAGTGGCGTTAGGTTTCACACAATCAGGTACCGGCAGGCTTGCTCCGAACGAACTCAGCGACTTGCATTGAGTGGACAAGCCTTTGCAAAAAATGGAGAAATGACATGGCCAAGGCGAATCATTCCGATTGGTTCTCGAATAGGAACGCACAGCAATATTCGTTTCTAGCTGCGCCCCCATCCAACAATCCCCACCAGGCGGAAGACTTTCAAATGAAGGTCGCTGAAGAAGTTGCCCACATGCGCCGCAATGACCTCGCGGTGGACGTGCCGAGGGATTTTGGAGGCGTGGATTTTCACGATCACACAATCACGGAGCCCGATGATTCCCAGCTGCTCACGGTAGAACCCCCTCTGACCTTATCGAAGATCTGTTCCCAACTGACAGCCGTTGAGCGGCTGTGGGTGGCCCGGATGGTCAAGGCGCATGGCAAAGAGGTGGTACTCGCACGGTGGCGGGGCTACGAGGTCCACATAAACTACGTTCGGTACCTTCGTTAAATTCCAACGCATACCGAATCAATCAGCTACAAGAACAAGTATCCTCCCCCGGTTCCGTCTGATGGGGAAGTGAGAGTCTCATTGATGGGACGGCGGAGCGTGGATCAGTTATGAATCTGAAGATAGAGGATCAGCGGGCTGCGGCACGAATTGTGGGCGCTGACGATCGATGAGGCTGATATGCAGTGGGCGAATGAGGAAATCGCCGGACTGGCGTTCGTTCGAATCAGCGAGGATGGAGAGCAGCGACTCGATGATGTGATGACGACAGCGGACTGTGGTGAAACAGGGTTATGGCTACTCATGAGTAAGCCCTTGCGTGATGGCATATCGCATTAACTCCGTCGTCGTGTGGATGTTCAACTCCTTCATGAGGCAGTTTTTGTGGAATTCGACTGTCTTCACGGACAGCTTGAGCAACTCCGCAACCTCTTTTGTTCTCTTACCTTCGCCGATCAATTGCAATACTTCACGCTGGCGAGGTGTTAACTCGGCGATGGATCCTTTGACCGCCGGTTTTTCCCCGGCCTTCAAGGCTTGTTCGATGATCGGTTTGGCGATGGACGGGGTCAGATAGTATTTTCCTTGCAGAACGGCCTCGATCGCCTGCGGCAATTCTGAAACGGCGGATTGTTTCAATAGATAACCGCTGCCTCCGGCTTTGAACGCTTCCGTGGCATACTGTGGACTCGCATGCATCGTGAGAAAAAGGAGTTTTACATCCGGCTGGGAGTTTTTGAGTTGCCGAACGGCATCCAAGCCGTTCAAGAGCGGCATGGATATATCGACGAGAATCAAGTCCGGCTTAAATCGCTCCGCCGCCTCAAGCAAGGCGCGGCCATCCTCCACCATTCCCACCACGTCGTACCGTTCCTCCAGCAATTTACGCACACCGGCCAGCAGGATTGAATGATCGTCGGCCATCAACACACGAGGCTTCTTCATGATGATTGCTTCCTGTCTCTGTGCAAGCTGTGCACGTTATGTTATCAATCACCCGTCACCGGTCATGCCAGGAAGTGACACCCAGGCCTCGACCTCAGTGCCATCTCCGGGTTTCGTCCTCACGAGAAATGTGCCCTGGAGAGCCTTTACGCGCTCTGCCATGCTCGTTAAGCCTAATCCGTCCAGTTTACCGCGCTCCGGAAATTGATCGAACCCGCACCCATTATCAACAATGGTTATTCCCACACTGTGCCCCGCTCCAATGAGACGAACGAGGACATTGGTGGCTTCGGCATGTTTCCTGACGTTTTGCAGACTCTCCTGCAGCACGCGATAGAGACATGTTGCGTGCTCGAGCGGGATAAGCGCCTGCATATTTCGCACGATAATCTCCGTAGCCAATCCTGTTCGTGTGGAGAACTCCTCCACATATTCCCGCGCGGCGGCTTCTAAGCCCGCATGCTCGAGAAGGGAGGGATGAAGCTGATGCGCCAAGCCCTGCAGGTCCGTCGTGAGCCGTTCCGCCTTCTCCCCTAACTGCTTGAGATGCCAGGCGTGCGACGCGTCCGATTGAGAAATCTGAACGGATTTGCTTTGAAGGTCAATCGTCAACGCCGCGAGCCGCTGGGTAAAGTCATCGTGAAGATCGCGGGCGATCCGCTTCCGCTCCTGTTCCTGCGCCATCAAAAGTTTTTCCGTGAGGTCTTGGAGCTGGGCTTGATGAATGTGCAGCTCTTTCTGATTCTGCAGCAATTCGCGTTCGGCCTTTTTGCGATCCGTGATATCCGTGGCAATCCCTCCGAGCGCGTAAACCTGTCCATTCCCATCTCGCACCGGAAACTTCACGACAATGCTCGTATGAGGACCGTCGGCGCAGAGCGCCACCTCCTCAAACTCCATGGCCTTTCCCATTTTATAGACCTGGCCATCGTTCCGTTGATACTGGGACGCATATTCGGGCGGAAACAGATCGGAATCGGTCTTACCTAATATGTTTTTCTGTTCAAGTTGGAATGCCTCTTCGAAACGAGGATTCGCATACAGGTAGCATCCATTCCGAGCCTTTATGAAAGCCAGATTGAATGCATTACCGAGAAAGGCTCGAAACCGTTCTTCGCTCTCATGCCTAGCGCGTTGAGCCATCTCGATCTGCCGAGCGGAATGCTTTTGAGTGATGACGAGCCAAGCGATGCCTAACAACAGTGCCGTAGCCATAGCTCGATTTGGGCTGTCATGTTGTGCCAGCGCGCTCGGATTGATTTCAAGCCCCACCCATGTAAGCAGAACCGTACTGCCGGCCGTAATCACTGTGCTTAGTAATTCCGGTGTCAATCGGGTGAGGAGGATCGGGAGCGTATAGAAGATCGGCACCACATAACCGGATGGTGCCAAAAAATCGCAAACAAACACCGCGATCGTTGCTACGGCTGTTGCAACGAGCCAGCCGCCCGACGGTGTCCCCCATTTCGATGCTGTCACGCGAACTACTCCTCTTTTCAAAAGAGCCGTGGCCCGCTGCCGGATGCGATATAAACCTATTCGACAAATGAGCCTATTCTAGGTTCCTCGGCAAACACCTAGCAAGGGGGGAGAACTGATGATCCCGAGAAAGCGACAATGCAGGAAATTTGGGCTGTCCGGGAGCATTGGCTTGCGGCCTTTACCCCTCAGGTATGTGATTCCCTTACCAGTAGAATTAGTGTTCGGAATAGAGCCAACTCCTAGTTGGTGCGAGATTTCGCTTCTTGTACGATCCTCATCGTTATCAAGCGGCGCTTTCGCCGTTGGTTCGCAATTCCACGATCCTTTCTAGCCTCCGCCGCTTTCGGAGAGATGGGAGCACACGACCATGGGGGACACCACAAAACATTGGATCGCGTTGAGAACTCCAAACCAGCATACGGATGGGACCTGGAACTGTATGTATGTCATTTTTGAGTCCGACCCAACACGATGGAGGTACAACCAAGGGTATCCCAATGGCAGCTTCGCGACCCGAGTAGAGGCCGCTGTGGCAGCCCTGCTTGAGGCAAAACGCATTGTCAGGTCTATCGAGCCGCCGGCACAGTCTCATACGCGTTCGAGAAAATGCAGCGGTCTTAGCCCGGCCATTCCGAAATGCGTTATGGATGAATGACGCTCTGACTACTGCCAACGGCTGCCTCATGGTCTTGCACGAAGAAATAAGGCACTTTATGGTCGTCTCAGAAACTCTGCTCGACGGCAGCCTCAAAATAGATGACCTGACAAACATTGAAGTAGACTTGATTCAGTACTATCTACTCGAGATAGACAAAAAGTTTTCAAGCTACCCACTGCCTTGAAGTGGGCTCTGCAGGCGAGTGGGGTATGACTGTAGCGCACCCGGCTGCGGCCTGCCCGGTACGACCGCTGTTGCAGCAAGAACGGCCCTCTCATGAATCACTTCCGTGAAGAGATCAGGCAATTTATGTTCGCCTCGGAAAAATTACTTGGGTATGAGGTATCGGTAGAACACCTCACAAAGATGGAAGTAGAGGTTATTCAGTCTTATTTGACAGAGATTGCCTTGAAGTTTCAGAACATCTTCCCAGGATGAGGTGATGCATTCGATCGTCGAGCTAGGCAGTTAGATGGTTCCGAGGCCGCTTGCAGGAAATCGATGAACGGGAACAAGATCCGCCGAAACCACTACTCGTGGACTTTGTCGCCTTCCCCTCGGCGGGTAAAATTCAAGACGCTGAAAGTCGGCGCAATGATCGTCACGGTCAAACCCCAGAGTAAGATGAAGGTGATCGCGCGGTAAAAGACGAGATCGAAGACGATCGCGGGACCGGCACCTGCGATAATACTGAAACGGCCGATCACCGTTCCCAGCAGAGCGATTCCCTGAACCGCGATACCGATACGTCTCGTCCAGGATTGATTGTATCGGCTCAGACAATATCCTACGAATAAGATGCCTGCCAGCACGCTTTCGAAGACGATGGCGTCGCGACGTCCATACTCTTCGGCCGGCAAACCGGCATGGATGAGCGCTGCCATGGTGAATGCCAATGCTTCGGCAAACAGAAACGTCCTGGTCTGAACTAGCTGCCGATCGTCCTTCATCGCCGTACGAATCCAACGAGCTTTTTAAACACTTCTGCAGTCAAACACTGATTTGCCATCAACGCACCTGGCAACATTCCTAGAGCAGGCTACTGCCGCACCTGTTGTACTGGCCAAAGCCTCCTCCATTCTCTTTGTATAGATTCTTGAGATAGGCTTATTTTCGCTGGCTATCTCACGGGCGAGGACGCTAGGGACTAGCTAACATCTTGAGAATTCGTTTGGCGAGATGTTCGTTGATTTCGATGTGGCGAGGAATGGGCTGAGATACCTTAGTGACGGGATTGTGATACCAATCATGCTTCCCACCATGACGAACGAGCACGCAGCCGTTGGTTTCAAGCTGTCGGATCAGGTCACTTCGCTTCACTGGAGTGTCAGCTCTGCCAGCTTGCGTACGCCAGAAATCTCACCCCCGGTAAGGTCACGGTACAGATCGCGAAGGTGGGCTTGCAAGTCTTCGAGCGATTCCCCTTGCGTCCAGTAGTCAGGATAATCTTGTAAGTAGCCAAGCCACTGGCCTCGATCCTGCCAATAGATGTATTTG
>NZ_JBLYIG010000032.1:0-6130 GCF_049222245.1 Nitrospira sp. BLG_2
CAATCGTCGGATTGCCCCGTGAATCGATGATCTGCCTGCCCTTGATTCTTCTAATCGCGCTCATATTAGTTTCTCCAAATCGCATGAAGCGACGCCATCCGCATTACCCACACAGTTGTAATAAATGGAAGAAGACCACCCGTTTGGCACAAACAAATTAACTTTATTGAGGTCTATATTGGCTCGACAGCAGGTCTCCTCATGTGCTTGAACGGTCTTATCAGATGAGGGCATCATCACCGAAAGCTTCAAACCTGATGGTGTAAAGTTAGTTCCTGGATATGGTTCTTCTGAAGAAGGCTCTACCTTCACTACAGATCCATCACACCCAACCCACTCTCCACTCTCAAGAACTGCATACTCTCCTCTTTCATCCTTGCCGAATTCAGAAGCACCTATCTTGACTTCAATTCCGACTGAGTCAACGGCCAAAATATAGCCCTGGTTCATAACTATGCCCCTGACTCGAATTGTCGAATCCTCTAATGGAATATCGCGTTCGAATGATCTAACTTTCCACATATCCCAACTTGTTCCTCAGACCAGAAAGCACAGGACCAGCGATCATCCCAGCTTCTTCTTCAATAATTCGTTCACCTTTCCCGGATTCGCTTTACCCCCGCTCGCCTTCATCACCTGCCCGACGAGAAAACCCAATACTTGTTGTTTGCCTTCCTTGAACTGCGCAATCTGCCCTGGATTCTTGCTGAGAACCGCTTCAATGATCTTCGCCAGCGCCCCCTCGTCGGAAACCTGTGTCAATCCTCTTTCCTGCACGATCAGTTCGGCAGTCTTCCCACTGCTATAGAATTCCGGAAAGATTTCACGCGCGACCTTTAAGCTGATAATTCCTTTGTCCACCATCTGCAACAGGCTCACCAGCCGTTCAGGCGTGACAGGGGATGCTGAAATATCTGTCCCGGAGTTGTTCAACCCTCTCATCAACTCTCCCATCACCCAATTACTCACGGTCTTGGGTTGATCGAACTGCTTCGCGCAAACTTCAAAGTAATCTGCCATGCCCTTCGAAGCCGTCAGAATGGCGGCGTCATATTCAGGCAACCCATAGTCCGACACGAATCGCTTCGTCCGCACGGCCGGCAGTTCGGGCAAGTTGGCACGGAACCCTTCGATCCACTCATCGTCCAACTTCAACGGCACCAGATCAGGGTCTGGGAAATACCGATAATCATGGGCTTCTTCTTTGGAACGCATGACCGCCGTTTCACCACGTTCGATATTCCAGAGCCTCGTTTCCTGGCTGATCTTGCCTCCTTCATTCAACACTTTGGTCTGCCGTTTGATCTCATATTCGATCGCGTCCTTCACATATTTGAAGGAGTTGATGTTCTTCAGCTCGACTTTCGTCCCAAACTCCTGCTGCCCCGACGGGCGCAGCGATAAGTTCGGCTCGCACCGAAAGCTTCCCTCCTCCATGTTTCCGTCGCAGACATCCAGATACATTAAGATTTCCCTCAGTCCTTTGAGGTAGGCGACCACCTCGTCGGCCGAACGCATGTCCGGTTCCGTCACGATCTCCAACAGTGGTGTGCCGGCACGGTTCAGATCTACCCGGCTCCCACTGGTGCCGGTCTCATGGATGTTTTTCCCGGCATCCTCTTCCAAATGCGCGCGACGGATGCGGATTTGTTTTGTCCCGCCGCCATTACGAATCTCAATCCGCCCCTGCCGGCAAATGGGGGATTCATATTGCGAAATCTGATACCCTTTGGGTAGATCCGGGTAAAAATAGTTCTTTCTCGCGAATCGATTGTTCGCCGCGATCGTACAGTTCAACGCCAAGCCTGCACGAACCGCCATTTCGACTGCCATTCGATTGATAACGGGTAGACTGCCTGGAAGGCCGAGACAGACCGGACAGGTCTGGCTGTTCGCCGACAAACCGAATGTCGTGCCGCACCCGCAAAACATCTTGGAGTTGGTCCGCAGTTGAGCGTGAACCTCCACTCCGATGACCGTCTCAAAGATCATCCCCGTTCAGGCTCCTCATTGTGTATGCGACCGCGTTCGCGCCTCACGGCCTCGCGTCCGGCATCGAATGCCTCTCGGAGAACCGACCGCTTCGTTTCCACGAATTCCTTGCCCTGATCGACGACTTCTTCAAATGCCTCACCGGCACGGCCGGCTAGGTCCCGAAGATCGTTCTCCGCGCGGCGGGCATAGCCACGGAGTTGATCTCGCGATTCGCTCCCTGCTTGAGGCGCCAACAACAATGCCGCCACTGCCCCCATCGCCGCACCGCTCAGAAAAGCCAAAAAGATCGCCGCTGATGTTCCTCTGTCATCCGCCATTGTGTGTCCCTCCTTCTTGTCTCATGCGTTCTCGTACAACTTTGGTGGCCGCTTTGAAGCCCGCAACCATGCTGACCACATTGCTCAAAAGCGTGCCGCTCGACCCTCGAACAACATTATGGACGTGTTGCACAGACTCGCCGACTTCACCCACCGCGTGAAGCAATACCGCCGCGTGCTCTACTCCGTCACGTGCCTGGTTGGTTACATCGTTCAAATTTTGACTCATAGACCGAAGTTCCGCCACAAGTCCGGGAATCTCAGCATTCATCTTGGAGAGAAGCTGTTCCGACTCGGCCACTGTTTTGCGGACTTGCATTAATACCGGCACGAGATATCCCACCAGCACAGCGAACGCCACGGCCACGAGGAGTGCGGCGATTTCGACGATTGTCATAGTTTCCAATCCTCCTGGTCTTTCACCCCCAATATCACCCTCAACCGCTCCTTACCGTATCATCGGCTTTTTGAGATGCCATTGTGTCGATTGCTCATAGGCATGTGCGGCTCGAAGCACCGTCTCTTCCTCAAAGGCTCGTCCGATCAGCTGTACGCAAATTGGAAGCCCCGTTTTGCGGAAGCCGCAAGGCAGGGCGATCGCGGGCAATCCGGCCAGATTGACCGAGAGCGTAAAAAGATCGGAGAGGTACATCTGGAGGGGATCTTCGCTTTTTTCACCAAGTTTGAAGGCCGGCGTCGGCGTGGCCGGAGTCACGATTACATCCACTTCTTGGAACGCGGCCGAGAAATCCTGACAGACCATCGTTCGCACAGCTTGGGCCTTCCCGTAATACGCATCGTAATAACCGGCACTCAGCACATACGTGCCCAGCATGATCCGACGCTTCACTTCCGGTCCGAATCCCTCCTGCCGCGTCTTCATGTAGAGTTCAAGGAGATCCTTGGTTTCCTTGGCACGAAAACCGAACTTCACTCCGTCGAAGCGGGCGAGATTCGAGCTGGCTTCGGCCGTCGCGATCACATAGTACACAGCCACGGCCGCATCGGTGCTCGGCAGACGGATTTCCCTGATCTCAGCTCCAAGATTCTTCAATTCGCCAATGGCCGCTCTGACTGCCTGCTCGACGTCCGGGTCGAGGCCTTCGGTAAAAAATTCAACCGGCACGCCGATCTTCAGAGCTTTGAGATCCCGTTTTTGCAGCGCTTTCATGTAATCCGGCACGGAACGGTCGACCGAAGTGGAGTCCATCGGATCATGACCGGCGATGGATTGCAGAAGAAATGCCGCATCAGACACATCTCTCGTGATTGGGCCGATTTGATCCAGCGAGGAGGCGAACGCGACCAAACCATACCTCGAGACTCGGCCGTAGGTAGGCTTCAGTCCCACCACGCCACAGAAGGCGGCCGGCTGCCTGATGGACCCTCCTGTATCTGAGCCGAGTGCCGCTACGCATTCCTCCGCCGCTACCGCCGCCGCAGACCCTCCGCTTGATCCCCCCGGCACACAGTGCACGTTCCAGGGATTTCGGCTGGGGCCGAACGCGGAGTTTTCCGTTGACGATCCCATCGCGAATTCATCTAAATTCGTCTTGCCCAACAAAATGTACTCTTGCGCGCGCAACTTGGCGACGGTCGTCGCATCGTAAGGCGGTATGAAGTTCTGCAACATTCGAGAACTGCAGGTCGTGTGAACGCCCTCCGTACAGATATTATCTGTGATGGCAAGAGGCATTCCGGTCAGAGGTTTGGTCTTCCTCCATTCCTTGAGTTTCTTGTCCAAAGCCTCCGCCTGTAGGAGTGCCGATTCTTTAGTTTGGGTGACGAAGGCCTTCACCTTAGGCTCTACGTGGCTGATACGCAGGAAGTAGGCGCGTGCGATTTCCGTTGCCGCCACTTCCCCTGCCTTGAATTGTTTCTGAAGCTCGACAAGTGTCAGTTTATGAAGGGACATGAATCTCTCACTCCCGACGGGCGAGATGAACACGGACCAACACAGGCATCATCGATCGGCTGGTCCGTCGCATATCAGCTCACCGCCACAATTCGATTTTTGTCATTTACCCGAACGATCTTGGGTAGGTGCTTCTTAATCTCTTCTTCGCCGTAATACTCATAACAAAAGATGATAATGTGATCTCCGATCGCCGCTTTTCGCGCGGTAGGTCCATTCAAAATGATCTCCCCTTTCCCTCGCGTACCGTTGATCGCGTAGGTCATGAATCGCTCTCCGTTATTCAAGTTCGAGCAGAGAATCGCCTCATACGGCAGGATCCCGGCCGCCTCCATCAGGTCCTCATCGATTGTCAAACTGCCTTCATACTCGAGATGGGCACCCGTTACTGTCGCGCGGTGAATTTTCGAACGTAGCATTTGTCGAAACATCTATCTTCTCGTTATTCGTCAATCGCTGCTCATCATTCGTTGTCGCCAACGCACGAGTCGGCAGCCTGACGATTAACGCTCCTCTAGAATTTTTGGTACAACAAACCCGTCAGCTTCACGCTCAGGCGCATTGGCCAAAGCTTTGTCCGGAGGCAGCGATGGCCGCACGAGATCCTCGCGAAACACGTTGACTTGTCCCATGGCGACGGCGGTCGGGTTGATTCCCGTCGTGTCGTACTGGTTCAACGTATCGACATGCGTGAGAATCTGGGTCAACTGTTTGGCAAAGGTTTCCTTCTCGGCCGGGGTGACAGCCAATCGCGCCAACTGCGCCATCTTTTCCACATCCTGCTGCGTAATCTCCATCATCCGCTTCCCTACTCCATTTTCCGCTATTCAACAGTGACGCTTTTGGCAAGATTTCTCGGCTGATCGACATCCGCCCCGCGTAATACCGCAATATGATACGCGAGGAGCTGAAGCGGGATGGTGAACAAAATCGGCGAGATCAGCGAATGGGTATCAGGAACGGTAAACACCGCATCCGCAATCTTGCCGAGCTCCCGCTCTCCTTCCGCTACAAAAGCAATCACCGGCGCATGTCGCGCTTTCACTTCCATCAGATTGCTGACCGTTTTGTCGTACAGTCGGTCCCGAGGCGCCAGGACCACCACCGGCATGTCTTTGTCGATCAGCGCGATCGGACCATGTTTCATCTCGCCCGCGGCATAGCCTTCGGCATGGATGTAGGAAATTTCTTTGAGCTTCAGCGAACCCTCCAGGGCAATCGGATAGTTGATGCCGCGCCCCAAAAACAGAAAATTCCGTTTCTTGAAATACCGCTTGGCAATCGCCACGATTTCGGCCTCTCGCTGCAACACCCGCTCGACCAACACCGGCAACTGCACCAACCGGTCGAGCCAGGCTTTTCCATCCGCTATCTTCATCACATTACGAACTCGCGCAAAATGCAAGGCCAGGAGATACAGCGCGGTGAGTTGGGCGGTAAATGCCTTGGTGGAGGCCACCCCGATCTCCGGCCCGCAGTGCGTGTACAGCACTCCGTCGGACTCACGGGCCAACGTACTGCCGACGACGTTGACGATCGAGACGACGCGAGCACCTTTTTGCTTCGCTTCTCGCGCAGCAGCCAGCGTATCGGCCGTCTCACCGGATTGAGAAATCGTAATGAACAAGTCGTTTTTCCCGACGAGCGGATCGCGATACCGAAACTCGCTGCCGATATCCACCTGAACCGGAGTACGAACCATCTCTTCAAACAGATACTTGCCGACCTGACCTGCATGCCAGGACGTGCCGCAGGCGACGATCCAGATGCGTTCGACCGCTGAGAATTCCTCGGGTGTCAAGCCGATATCAGGAAGATCCGCCTCTCCGGTCTCATAGGAATACCGTCCGCGCATGGTATCAAGAATGGTTTGCGGCTGTTCGTGAATCTCTTTCAGCATGAA
>NZ_JBLYIG010000033.1:0-2548 GCF_049222245.1 Nitrospira sp. BLG_2
CTCTAGGAGGTTGAGGTCGAGGTCATCTTTTAGGGATTCGAGAACGGCGGTGACCTTCCCAGATGGTGTCTCATTGCTTGCCCGAACCTTATCCAGAATGCCAGAAACGATGAGGCGAGAGAGGAACGACTGATCGGTCGAACAAACTGAAGAGAGTGCATGATACACGTCTTCAGTAGAGGCTCCCTTGTTCAAGACAGTGAAGAATAAATCGTTGATCCGGCGGACTTCCTGCTCCCGCTGGCGGAGCCGATCCAGCAAATATCCAAAGGCTGATGCAGAAGGTGGTTTGATTGTGAAAAGCCTATTCAGTTGAGACAAAATAGGTTCGTGCCACAAGGCCTGGACAACTTGATCATCAAGAATCAATTCGCAGATGGTGGTATAGACCTCATCAAGCTGACCTGAGCAGGAAGGCTGATCGGGTTCAGACAGAAGCAGTTCAGCCCGACGCAGGAGTGATTCAACTCTTGAAATGAACGACTTATCCACTGATGATCCTTCTCATTCTTGATGAGGTCTTAGGAGGATCTGATCGATCTTGTCCCTCTTCACAGGTTTTCCTCTCAACAGTACAAGTTTGTTTCCGCTTTCTCGAGCTGTTGTTCCTATGAACTGCTTACCATCTTTTGTTTGAATTTCCACATCCATACTGTGCCATCTTGGCAGGGTTCCTGTGACACGAAGATAGAGTTCAGCGTGCTGAAAGTCATATTCCAATGCTCCAATCTCTTCCCCCTCCTGGGTGACAACTAGAATTTTGTCTGATCCTTTGTGAGAGGTATCTGCTGCTAAGGCTAGTTTCTTGTTGGCAGGACGCAAGACTCCGCATCGGGTTCGAAGCACGAGAACCTTGTTCGCTGTCCGCCGTGGAACTGCAGGCGTGGAGTCACCATGTTTTGCTTCCACAGCCAGCCGCAGCCCTAGTGTTTGAAGAAGGGTGTGCAGGCTGTAAAATTCGGGATTTCCCTTATCGGAGAGCATTCGATAAAGGTTTTCTCGGTTTAACTTAGTAACATCTGCCAGCTTACTGAGCCCGCCTTGAGCCGCAGCAACATTTCTCAATGCGAGAAGGAAAGGTTCACGATCCCCCTCCTCAAGAGCAGCGTCGAGATATGCTGCTGCTTCTTCAGGGTCTCTGAGATCCTCTAGCAGCTTGGTTTGATAGCTCCTGCTTCTAGGCATCGCCTCGTCTCCTATAGTCCGACCAATACTTGTGCGCTCTTTGAATATCTTCCTCTTGAGAATCCTTTTCTCCTCCGCAGAGGAGAATGACCATCTTGTCTCCATCTTGCCCAATATAAATTCGATACCCCGGCCCGTAGTGCTCTCTCAACTCGACGACACCCTCACCGACTGACTTGTGGTCACCCAAATTGCCAAGGCTGACACGGTCGAGTCGTGTACGGATCTTCGCGCGCGCCTTCCTGTCTGAAAGGCCGTCGAACCATTCGGAGAAAGGTTCCTTGCCATCCTCAGTCTCATAAATCTCGATCTCCTTTGGAGAGCACTCCGGTGACATCGAAAAAGACTCCAGATAAAATCCAGAGGAGTGTAGCTTATAAACAACACTATGTCAACTGCTGATTTTGGGCGAGCATCGATGGACATTTAGGAGACGAGAGTAATCATGGGTTAGCACCATCTACGATGCACGTGACACGTCGGGGGTTCTTCGTTCTCTTCCAGCATCCTTTTCCGCTCTGACTCACTTGCCAACAATCGTCGGGCCTCTTGCGGATATGCCAGTTATGGCATAATATAGAGCGTACAGGGAGCTGAATGAAGCCGGTTCATTTCGTCGGATCGTCGTGGGAAGATATGCGGGCGCTTCCCGAAAGTGTCAGGGAAACGGCAGGGCATCAACTCTTCAAGGTGCAGCAAGGGAAAGAGCCGGACGATTGGAAACCGATGTCCATCGTCGGCGCTGGCGTGAATGAAATCCGGGTGCGGGATGAAAGCGGGGCCTATCGAGTGCTCTATGTGGCCAAGTTCGAGGAGGCAGTATACGTGCTGCATGTCTTCGAGAAACGATCCCAGAAGGCCCGGAAAGGCGATATTCAGCTAGCCAAGGCACGCTATACGGACTTGTTGAAATGGAGGAAGGAGCAGCATCTATGACACGCGCTACGGTTACCAAAGGCAGCGGGAATGTGTTTCGGGATTTGGGATTCTCCGAAGAGAAGTCCGCTGAATTGATTCTGAAAAGCAGCCTGCTTCAAGCTCTCCAAGAGACAATCAAAGGGCGGGGATGGAAGCAAGTTGAAGCCGCGGCTCAGTTGGGGATTGACCAAGCCAAAGTGTCCAAGCTCTTAGCCGGCCAGATGGCCGGATTTTCCATCGAACGCCTTGTCCATTTTCTCTCGCTGCTCGGCCAAGACGTACAGGTCACGGTTCGCAAGGCTCCTCATGGCCGACGGCGTGGGACAGTGCGGACGAGGATTGGTAGGAAGTTGGACAGAGTCACTGGGTAGTCTACCGAGTTCTGTCCAAATAAACGGTGTTCGACGCCATCCCCCTAATCGGAACCTTTTTTTGGCTTTGAAAG
>NZ_JBLYIG010000034.1:0-1771 GCF_049222245.1 Nitrospira sp. BLG_2
TTTCTTATAACACACGATTGTTTCCTATGTTGCTCCAAGGCATCGCAAGAAGGCGGCAGGTCTGAGCCGAGATCGAGAACCGGCATGGCAAGACTGTGAGTGATGAACCGGAAGATACCGTGCACCAGCTAAGTCTAGGCCGACTTCTTGAGTCGCTCGCTGCATCACGGTAAAGCCGATGACCTCATCTCCTTCATAGCGGATGATGCCATCTTCATCGGTCATCTCGCTATCAGTGGCATGACTAGGCTTCTTGTAATTGACGTATAGAGTGTCGGCCTCGGCGTCGTAGGTCAACCAGACGGCATTGACGGCTGGAATCAGCTGCAAGTATTCCTGAATATCCACGTTATTTGATGTGGCGGAGCGAATCATCACTCCCCGCCCCGTTTTCTCACTTGTGGATGCACATCTCACTTATTCGGAAACGACACCTAGGCAATCGCGTATTCGACGGATTTTGGATTCTGCACTCGTTTCGAGGCATTGAGAATTTCCATACCGACAATGTTCCCATCCTTGTCGTAGTCCAGAATGACTCCGGGCTTGTCTTGGTCGCTCTCCTCAACCGGAGCATCACTGAATTCGATCGTGAGCACGTCCACTTCTTCGTCGTATTTCACCTTCATGGGTTCCTCCAGTATTTCCTGATCTTGCTGGTCCGGTATACCGTGACTACGACAGCGGGATGTACCGTTTCATTGACCATAGCGCGTAACAAGTATGTCTTTCCACCAATCTCTACTCGCGACTGGTAGCACGTAATATCGTCTACTTCACGGGCCTTTTGTTCCGGCGCATGGAGAGTATGCTCTACAAGCTGCTGTGGTATTTTACGCTTGACTATTTCTTCAAGCACGTGCCGAGAAAAATGGAACGTCATCGCGATGATTCTTTCTCAATCGTTTACGACCCAGCACCTGCAGGACAGGGTTGGGATGCGATACGATTTCCACCACGTTGGAGCGCTAATCCGGCAAGTTCCCATGCCGCAATCGGAAGTGGCTTGAGCATCGTGCCGATATGGACGCAGAGTAAATAATCAGTGCGTCCCGCGCCAGGACGGCATCGGCCTTTGGCTCCGGTGGGTTCAACTGGGGCAGGAGTTTCTAGCTTGAGCTTCCAGTGCTCGTTGTATCCTTTTCCACGAAGAATCGGATCGATCAGATAAAAGCGGGTTTCAGCTTCGTTATAGCTCATACCGCCAAACCACCATTTCGATGACAGATGCCGAAGCAGAAAAGCCGCCGCAGCTTACCCGTTTTCTTAAGAGAAATCACGTTTTCTATCCAAGCAAAAGAAGCCTGCCCTGCTTGTCCTGTCTGGGTGAGCTTGGTCGAGATCAACTTGTCGAAGGGTGTGCCCGTTGGAGCTTACCGACTGGTGGGATGGGCTGCTCGGTCGATGGCGGCGAGGATTTTGGCGCGGGTGTCGGCATCGAACTCATGCCCGTAAAAGCGGAGAAAGAGGCCTTTGCGAATCGTCTGCACCGTCGCCTGAGGATCGTCCGCCCGCAAAGAGGCTTCCACGATCATTCTCGCGGAATCCCGCATGGCACATCCCATGATCAGCCGTTCTTCACCGGTACGCGCCATCAGCATGGCCCGGAACCGCTCGTCGACCTCGGGGGCCGTATCGTTCATGGCTGTCTGTAAGCTTGCGGTCACAGACTTCAAAACATCAAGCTCATCACTCACGGATACGTCTCATTCGGCATCGTTTTGCCGCCGCAGCTTTCATACGGTCTCGCATACAGTCTCGACGGCATTCA
>NZ_JBLYIG010000035.1:0-5253 GCF_049222245.1 Nitrospira sp. BLG_2
GGTATCATCTAACGGCGAGGGCAAGCGGCGTCATGGCCCGCAAGGCTCAGGTTCGTGATCTTGTGGTGTTTCATTTCTCGCCGCGCTATACCGACCAGGCCGAGACAGTAGAAAGGGAAGCTATGGAAGCGTTTCACGCAAACGTAGAGGGAGGTTAGGGGTGAACGATCTCAGCAAGTATGCGCTCTATTTCTTGTTAGGCGGCTCGATCGTGAGCTTCTCCACCTATCTCGGCTCACAAGGTAAATCGTTCCTGGCCGCCATGGCCAGCACCTTTCCCGCCATCACCGGCGTCACCTTTATTCTGCTCTACGCAAACGGTGGTGGATCGACGACGGTCGACTATGCCAAGAACTTGCTGTGGTTCGTCCCGCCCTGGATCGTCTACGTTCTTGCCATGATCATGGGCATCCCCCGCCTCGGCTTTTGGCCGACCATGGTGGGATCGCTCGTCCTCTATGTGGGATGCATCGGGCTGGTGAAGATGTTGTTGCGCTAGTCTGGCTTGAAAAAGGGTACCTTATTGCGTACACTTCATGAACAGGAGGCAAGACCATGACCAAGACCATGTCTCTCAAAGAGGCTCGCTCTCGATTCTCTTCCCTGATTGATAAAGCTGATCGCTTGTCAGAACGGTTCATTGTGACCAAGAACGGAACTCCGAAAGCTGTTGTAATGGGAGCTGAGGAATATGAAAGCTGGGTGGAAACCCTCGAACTGCTTTCGAATCCAAAAACAGTCAAGGCCCTCCAGCAAGGCTTGAAAGATGCGAAGGCTGGGAGAGTGCATTCGTTCAAGGATGTGTTCGGCCAAGATCAGTGAAACAAATCAGACTGACCCATCAGGCCATCAAAGATCTCGAGGCCTTCGATTATGGAATCCGCGAACGCATTAAAGAATCTCTCCGCCACCTAGCCAACCATCCTTCCGAAGGCAAACCGCTCAAAGGTCGATTTCAGAAGGACAAGGTGTGGTCCTACCGAGTCTGGCCGTATCGTGTTCTATACCGCACAGTACCCGGCTGGATCGAAATTCTGTCGATTGAACATCGTAAAGACGTGTACCGGTAAGCATTGCTTCTTCTTACTGCTGTTGCGGAATCCCTTATGCTGAATCTGAGATGTATAACCAGGTTGGAGCTTGTGCGATGATAGTTTCGCCAGCCTGCCGCATGTGTTACTCAATCACCACTGCCGTTCCGCTGGCGCTGACCATCAACATACTGCTATTGGTACCGATGGTTTCATAATCAATGTCGATGCCGATAATCGCATTGGCGCCTAAGTTCTTGGCCTGCTCACGCATCTCTTCGAGGGCGATATCCTTGGCCTTGCGGAGTTCTTTTTCATAGGCCGCCGATCGGCCGCCGACGATGTCCCTGATCGACGCGAAAAAATCCCGAAAGATGTTCGCGCCTAGGATCGCGTCGCCGGACACCAATCCCAGATACCTCACGGCTTTCTTGCCTTCAATATTGTTGGTCGTCGACAGAATCATGCTTCCTCCGGGTTAAGTGCCATCATCCTTGAAAGAGTTGCATCGCCAAGCCTTTTGCCGAGTTGTCTTACAGAAGAGCACATCCAAACCCACTGACCCTACCCACGAGTAATAACGACACCGGTGGGCGGGTCATTGTGCGCCCTTCCCTCTAATTGCCCTCGGGCTTTGACCGACTCATGCACCAAATCGCCTGGATTGATCGTTCGCTGTGGATCTTTTATTGGGTCGAAACTCTTGGAAACGACGGCATCCGGATCGCACAGGATCTCATGTTGCTTCAACTTGTCCTCGACGACAGGAAGTCCAACTTCCTTGGCCCGCCGGAGCATCCAACAGAGGGCAATATTTCCAAGACCAGGACATTGTCCACCTCCAATATCGGAATGAACTCCACGAAACCACACTTCCTGTAGGCGATCTCCAATTACTCCCCCCTTCCTCGGTATGACTCGGGTTGGACAAAAGTTCCCTCGACGCTCATCAAGCGCCATCGCGTGGTAACATTTTTTCACATTGTCGGGCAGGGTGAGATCCCAACCAATATTCAGATCATTCCCTGGGAGACCGAAACAGGCAACCGTGTCCCAAAGACCGAGAAAGCGCACTTCGGCTCCCGACTTTTCCTCCTGCACTTGATTCGCGAAGTGCAGAGCAAGAGCCGCTCCTCGACTGAACCCAATAATGTCGATCGTCCGATCCCCCTCGGCAAAATACTGATTCAGTTGCTCCATCGCTCTGGCGATCCGAAACCGCCCGCCCGCTCCTGCCAGACCCCCGAGGAGCTTTCCAATAAATCCAATCCGCGACCCTACTCCCTCCAAGTAAAACACATTCATATCAAGAGGAAGGCATTTGCAGAATGCGAGAACGTTCGTCTCCTTGATTTCATCGGCTTCGTCGACATTCCACGTTCCATCAAAAGCATAGAGCGCCATGGGGATCCCTCCCTGTTTCCGTTCAATAGTCTTGCGTTTGGTCGCATCAAACACTAAGGGACTTGGTATTGGGATAAACGAATGCAACGCATATCATGACCGGCTACGATATACCAGAGCAGTCTCGAGACCATCGGCGCCGCATTCTGGATCGCTATCCGATGATCGACCACCGACCATGAGCTGCTACAGTTGTGTGGAATCGGGCGGAGACATCCCGACGGTTGTCAGCTTGCCCGAACGATCAATGCTGTATACAATACAGCATTCGCCTAAGGGAGGTGCCATGGCAATCCGACTGAACATCACGATGGATGACGATATTTACGCGAGACTCAAGCAGGAAGTGCCTCCGAAGAAGATCAGCGCATTTATCTCCTCCGCCGTGCGGGCGAAACTTCATCCAGACACAAAGACACTCGATGCAGCCTATCGGGCCGCCCGGAAAGAGCGCTGGCGGAAAGAATTGGAGGATGACTGGAAAAACACGGAAGACGAAGGATGGCCCAAGTGAGAAAGCTGCCCCGTCGAGGAGACGTTTACTGGGTGGCGTTGGATCCGACGATCGGATCTGAAATCAAGAAGACCAGGCCTGCCGTAATCGTGTCAAACAACTCTTGTAATACCTTCGGCTCTCGCGTGGTGGTCCTGCCGCTGACCAGCAATGTCGATTCGGCGTATCCCGGTGAAGCCATGGTCGTCGTCAACGGTAAGCCCGCTCGGGTGTTGGGCGACCAAATCCGATCATTGGACAAATCACGATTGCGTTCGAGAATCGACACCTTGAGCCACGAAGAACTGGCTGCCGTCGACGAAGCGATTCGCATCACGCTTGCCTTGCAGCCTTGACCCAAGCAAAAGCTTTCGCAGCTACCATTAATCGCGTGAAGAACCATTGCGTGAAAAAGAAAACTGTGCTGGAAGGACGAGGCAACGATGATCGCCGGATACGAACGCGGTGCTTTCAGACCGGTTAAGAATCAGGATGTGGCCAAGAGAGACCATGGAAGCCGGCCGGCGTTACACGTAGAAGGATCCAGATTGTGGCACTAAAGGGTGGTTCGATCGGAAGACGGTCCGCATCTAAGTGTTGCCGTCCCGTATCTGGATCCCTGCGCGGCGTGCGCCACGCTCGAGGGGTGGGACTCTCGTGACGGTCGGAATGCGTGACGGTTTCATTCTGTGCTTCGTGTTGGGTCAGTCAAGGAACGAAGAAATGGTTCGAGATGGTGCCCTGCACACTGAAAAAGCTCACGAGTGTTTACAAGGATACCGATCGTAATATGGACGAAATCCTTCCGACCCATGCGGGTGACGCACTCCTGCAAGTAACTGAGTCGCGCTTCAATCGTTTCCAGCCTTGGACCTGCAAGAGCATAGCACTTGCTGAGAACCCACTTGATCCGGTCCAACGCCTCCCTTATCTGGATCTGTTCCTCTGGTGTGAAAGGTCGATTGTCCTGATCAGAAGCCATCTTCAGAAGCTGGGTATCACCCGAGGCCGTGCTCCAGAGATCTGACGTGTTGAGTTCGGTCGTTAAGCAGGTAACCCAGTCATGAAAACCGCGTACGACGTCGTTCCAATCCCAGTAATGATGTGTTTCACGAAAACGGTCACGCCCTGGTGAACTGAGGATGCTATATCTAAAAGTACGGCAAGCACCTGTGAGCTCCATGACGGAGCCTTCACCCACCCCGACCGTGAAAAAGTATTGAGTCATCCGGTGATTGAGGGAGGTTGAATGCTCGTTCTCCGTGAGGATAAAGTCTCCCCGTGAAAAACCATTAATCTGCAGGGCAGCCAATAAGTCGTTCTTCTGCTTCTTCAGTAAGACTTGTTCGTTAGGCGTAGGCATGGTCAACGAGAAATTTCCGTAGCGGCCTGGCGCTACAGCATGACATCTGGTTGGAACTCGGGATCATCAAAATAGTACCGCCCTTCAGCGGCTGTGACTCGTTGCAAAAACGACAAGAAACCATGAGCGATGACCATGACACTATTGTGAACAAATTGTTGACCATCCGGTTGGCCAACAGCAATCCACCACGACGAACTTTCATGTTGGTTGACCGCAAACGGCACATAGACAATGGCCCGTCCGTCGGCGAGGTCCATAAAATGGATACCTGGGGAAAAAATCCGGACGTTGCTGCTCCAAATCTGCCTCGGCGTCAGATCGGAGAGTGGTCTCAACACCCATGGATGCGAGGTGGTGCCGTAAAATACCTGCCCGTCCTCATAGTTGTGCATGAGCCGCACACACTCTTTCGGCATGCCGGTGTCGTCTATCAGGGCATACTGCTTATGACGCTCCTGCTCCGTGTGTGGCATGGCTTCTTTCTGTGGTGGTTCGCTTAGCGCGGCAACCGAAGTCAACAGAGAAAGCACCCGCGAGGTTTCATCTTGCTCCAAGACCGCCCACCCGATTTCAGGCTCGAGCTGACCAGTGTTCACCTCCTGTTTCACCCCAATGAATCCGGCAATCAATTCCATCTCTTTCCCAGGGTGACCCGGTGAAGACTTGATTATGAACGGAGCGCGAGAGAGACCTGTCGGCACACGCTTAGGCGACAATCCACACTCGCTGATCAGGTGCGCTCGGGTGATTTCCAAAATCGGATTCCTGACGGTCGGAGCCTTGGTGATGGAATCTTTGATGTAAGGAAAGAGGTCTGCCAGCCATCCCGTAATGAGTGATCCCCCGTACACCTCCTTTGGACTAAAGATGTGTTTCCAGAACGTCTGGGACGGGTGCCCTTGGACCGTATCGATGAACCCATCACAAATCGGCTTGAGCCGGTCCGTCCACCACTCGAG
>NZ_JBLYIG010000036.1:0-1695 GCF_049222245.1 Nitrospira sp. BLG_2
TCATGCGCGACACCGACTTCTGTCTTCTTGTGCTTGAGGATCGCTTCGAAATGCTCACGCGGCACACCCATCACAATACTGCCGAACATCGACACAAATCGTCGATAGCTGTCCTGCGCAAAGCGATCGTTGCGAGTCTTAGCCGCAAGGCCCTCGACCGTCTTGGTCGTCAGTCCCACGTTCAACACCGTATCCATCATGCCCGGCATCGAGGCACGAGCCCCGGATCGGACCGAAACGAGCAGCGGCCGCTCAGGATTCCCGAAGCCCATCCCCATCGAGCGTTCCACACGTTTGAGGGCCTGCAAGGTGGCATCCCACATACCGGGCGGATACTTCTTGCCGATTTTGTAGTATTCAACGCAGGCTTCCGTAGAAATCGTAAACCCGGGTGGGACCGAGATACCCAGATTGGTCATCTCAGCCAGACCCGCGCCCTTTCCGCCGAGCAGCTCCTTCATGTTCGACGTGCCCTCGGCTTTGCCATCACCGAAATAGTAGACGTATTTCTTTGCCACGTGACTTCTCCTTCTCGCAGGATGCTGAAAACGTCCGCCAGCGGCGTTCTCGCGTCGCTCAGCGGCTCAACGTACCGAAGTGTACGCCTCGCCCCTTCGCTCGCTCTGGCCTTGCCGGACAGCCTTTTTGAGCATCCTGAAGTTATCCGCCGTTAACACCGTACCGACCATATGGCCGATATCACCCGAGTTCTCCGGAGCCTCCTTGCGTATCAATGAGCGGGCGACGCGCGACGACTGTCAGTTGATTCCAGACGGAGCCGATAGCGGTTCACCAAGAACCACTTCGTCCATACACCACCGATAATAATAGCGGTGACAAACAGCATCAGCATCAATAATCGATAGTCCGCCTGAACACCTTGATCGACATAGTACCGACCGTCGAGCCCCTTCTTGAGCTTCGTGTCGGACTGGAGATAATGGGTCTTGCCGCTCGGATCGGAGAGATTGAGCCATTCCGAACAGAGTTGAACCGGTTCATTCGCTCCGGGCACCGACCGCCACGCGAGCCGAAGACAGACATCCTGCTTGACGTTGAAGAAATCCGGTGTCTTGACCAGGTCGTCCAGATTGATGCCGCTGAGCGCGAATCCACCGAGAAGAATGGCATTACAGAGCACCATCAGGACCAGCGAGACTGCGAGAGAAAATCGTCGGATCTTGTCCGCCCGACGGCATTCGTCCGTCATCGGCTGATCCATGACCACTCCCGTTGTGTCCGGTCCTCGCAGAAGACCGTCTGTTTTTCGTCCGCTTCGACCTACCGCCCTTGTACCATAATTTGCGAAAAATCCGCGAATGACATGAACAACTCGTCGACTTCTTTAAGCAACGACAACCGATTACTGCGGATGGCTTTATCTTCTGCGTTCACCATCACCGCTGCAAAAAAATCATCAATGACCACCTTGAACCCTACCAAGGCATCCAGCACCTTGCCATAATCACCAATCTCCAAGGCTGAACCCATCGTACCTCGCCCTACGGCGACCGCCTGGTGAAGCGCCGATTCTGACGGATGCTGGAACTTCCCCACATCGATCGGCTGGCGCTCCCACTGTTCCTTTTCAACCAACCGATGCGCCCGTTTGAAGCCGATGATCAAAGGATCGAACTCCGGTTTCCTTGTCACTATTTCAACGGCCTTCATCTTCTGCACAAGATCGACAAGATC
>NZ_JBLYIG010000037.1:0-15693 GCF_049222245.1 Nitrospira sp. BLG_2
GGCGGGCTGAAAAGGCGGGTCTTTGAGATCGGGTCGTTCGAGCGCGGTGAGTTCCATAAGCCCCGCCATGCCGATCGGATCATGTTCCGTGTAAACAAGATATGACGGGATCTGTAGATTGCGGATCAGAATATCGAGAATATGATCCGGCGTGGTCGTATCCAGTTCCAAACGCACCACGGAATTGAAATCCCTCAAATCGAGCTGCTCTTCCACCGCCGTGATCAGATCGGATGCTTCATCGGCCTCGATCATCACATCAGCGTCTCGTGTCACGCGGAAGGGATAGGACGCGACAATCGCCAAACCGGGAAACAGGAGATCCAGACTATCCGCCACGACCTCTTCCAGCCAAACAAACCTTTGTACTTTCCCGATTCCTCCGAGGTTTTTCTCCTGCGGGGTGGATCCTTCTTGAGCGGGAACTGGAACCAAACGCCGAAAGGAATCGGGTAACTTGATGCGCGCGAAGCAGTCACCTCGCTCAGGATCCTTGACCACCACGGCCAGGTTGAAGCTCAGATTTGAAATATGCGGAAATGGATGAGTCGGATCAATGGCCAATGGGGTGAGCGTGGGGAAAATCTCACGCTGGAAGTACTGGCGGAGACTGTCCCGTTCGACCTGCTCGAGGTCACCATATGAAAGCACATAAATACCGGCCTCACGCAGTTTTGGCAACAGATCCTCCTGCCAACAAGTTCGATGCCGTTCGAGATGGATCGTCACTTCCCGACATATTGCCAGCATTTGTTCGGATGGCGTCATGGCATCGGGTGGGGTTTCTCCCGCTCCGCCGGCAACTTGGCGTCGTAGGCCCGAGATCCTGACCATGAAGAACTCGTCGAGGTTGGTGGCGAAGATCGCCAGAAACTTCACTCGTTCCAACAGCGGACGCCGCGCATCTTCCCCTTCCTCCAAGACCCGAAGGTTGAATTGCAGCCAACTCAGCTCACGGTTCAAGAACAGGCCGGGATTGTCGAGGTCCACCGGTGGTTCCGTGACCTGATTTGAATTCTCAGCCGAAGGCTCAGTCGACGCCATTTAATCCAGCCATCCTTTGCGTCTGAAATACAGGTACGGCGCGGCACCGGCCACAATCATCAGCAGGAGCGCCAGCGGGTAACCCCACGGCCACCGAAGCTCAGGCATGATGTCGAAATTCATGCCGTAAATGCTTGCGACAAGAGTCGGCGGAAGAAACACGACTGCCGCGATCGAAAAGATTTTGATGATTTTGTTTTGCTCCAAACTAATCATTCCGAGCAAGGCATCCATGAGAAAATTAATCTTATCGGCAATGAACCCCGTATGGCCGTTCAGCGATTCGATATCACGCAGGATACCTTTGACCTCTTGCGTATGCTCGCGTGAGAGAATGCGGCTCCTCAATAGGAACGACAGGGCACGCCGGTTGTCCATCAAATCCAAGCGGACTTTCCCATTGAGGTCCTCTTGGGCGGCAATCCGTTCCATATTGTCGCGCATGACATGGCCGGCGATCTCCTTGCCCCTGTTCAGGGCGAGAGCAGCGACTTGGTCCAGGGTTATGTACATCTCTTCCAATACATCGGCATCCTGCTCCACGGCAAGCTCGTAACAGCCAAGGAGGATGTCCACCGCATCACCCACCATCCCGGGTCCGGCACGTGCCCTCATCCGGAATAGACGCAGGATAGCGAGATCATCGTCATGCACCGTAAGGAGTCGGCCTTCATGCAGCGTAAACGACATTGTAACATTTGAAGGAGCCTCATCATTGTTCTGAATGAAGGTCGAGCGAATATGGACCCCCTGTTCGTCCTGGTAATACCGCGCGCTTGCCTGCAAGTCCTTCAATTCTTGGTCTTCCGGCAGCTCCAGTCGAAAGACCGACTGTACCAACTCGCGTTCTTCCTCCGTCGGATAGGCCAGGTCAATCCAGATGGTCTCCTTACGGGACAGATCCTCTTCCGTAGCGACCTGGACCTGCATGAGCTTCCCGTCGGCCAATACAAACGCACTGAGCATAAGCCTCTCTATATCATCCCATGTGACATCGGGGTTGAACCGTTTCCATCATGATGGAATTCGAGCCTCGCTCTGCCCGATGATCATCGCTTCGGCCTGCAAAAGTTTCCCCGCGATAACATTCGCTCGGTCGACTGTACCACTTCGCCACTATCATACTCATAGTACTCTCCAGGAAGTGAACTCAAACACCGTGGCTGAGCTGGATAGGTACAATCGGGAAACGTATGCAGGGTACGAGCTATGGCCATAGGCACGAAGATGGCTGGGATCAGGATCTCCAGAGAAAGCCACAAAAGTAGAGAGTCCGCCGTTTCCCAATTGAAGGCTTCGCTATCGACACAAAGCAGCCTCACGAAAACTGAACCAGCATTGTTATTGTTGTTTGCGTCTCAACCGAGACGTTTGGTGTTTAGGGTTCAGAAACCGCTGTCGGCCTGTGAACCATTGACGCACATATCATTCCGCATCAGCAAAGACTACAGCGTCTCAAGATGGCTACCCATTCTGTCCCGATCATCCAGACCCTGTGGGGTCTGGGGTACAAGTTGGAGAAATCCCCACCTCGAATCTTGAGCATCGAGCGAACCGCTTCAGCCTACTTCTTGTCGTCGTCCTCTTGGTCATCGTCGTCATCCGTATCGCGGTAATGGCCGGGCCGAACGAAGTTGCCAAGGTCGGCTGCCGACACCTTGTACGCATGCAACACCCCCGGAAGGAGTTTGTAGCTGCCGTCGTTTGGAAGGTCGAACATCTCATTGATGATGCCGTCCGCAATATCGGCAGTCGTGAAACAACCGGTAGTCAACCCAAGCGGGCACTGGATTGAGCCGGCGAAAGGATCGGCATCGGTGACCTTGAAGTACACGTCGAACTGCCGGCCGCCGGCATTCTGCGTCACGCTGTAGTCATTGTCCGTGCCCGCCACCATCACATAGCTGCCGTCCTTCAGGCGTGGTCCAACAGCCAACCCTTCCCATTTTTCCGGAACCTTGTTGCCGAGTTCCGACAGGGTGTCGGCGGCGAGATCAAGAAACGGAACGGAGTTTTTCGTGACCTTTCCGGTCGGACAAACGGTCGGCGCAAGCGGCATGCCGCTGACATCAACTGCGCCGGTGGTATCGATCCGGAAGAGCTTCTTGTTGGGCGGAGAGAGTTCCGCGCCTACGCCGATACCCCGGTTGTTTCGTTCAAGGACGAGGAACTCATGGTCGTTGATGGCCAACAGGGCAGAAATACCGCGTCCCTGGCTGGAGCCTTCCATTTGATAGGCATATTGCGCGACGGCCGTGCCGGTGTCGGTGTTGAACTTGACGATGCGATTGCACAGGCCGCTGCCGCCTCCCTCATCCAGCATGGCACTTTGCAGCATGGCGTAGACATAAGCGCCGTCTGGGCTGATGGCCAGACCTTCAAAGCCACGGTTGGCCCGCTTACCGGCCGTGTTGCCGGTGTCATCGGCATAGTTTGGCATACTTGCGGTGCTGCGTGGGATCAGATTGGCGGGGGTGACGAAGGACCGCACCCGCTTTCCCTTCTTATCGAACTCATAGAGGGATGGGCCATATTCATCCGATACGTAGAGATGGCGATTGCGGGGATCGATGACGAAACCTTCCGGATCGAACGCATTGCCGAGGACGTTGGTGGGACTCGGAGCCAACCCATTCATGGGATTGCCGAATTCATCTGTGAAGATAATGGTCTCCCGGACCTTGAAGCCGCTGATCGCGCCGGTCTTCTTGTCGACCTTCAATCGGAAGCGCTGAACTCGCGTCGGGTAGTCAAGAGAGCCACCGCCGGGACCGCGATCGGAGAGGCCATACCATTGCTTCCGCTGGGCGTCGTAATAAAGATCCGAGAAATACCCGATCCGACCGCTGTTGGCGTCCGTGCCGCCGCTGCGGTCAAGCAGGGTGCCGTCTAACGCGAGGCCATTCACGAATTCTGGCGCTGCCTGCACGGCAGGAGCCGTGGCCGCGAAGATCAGACTCATTGCCATAACCGTCGTCACATGACGCAGACATCTCATCATCACCTCCGATGGTTGAGTGACAGTGGAGCTTGTATCGAATCGCGGCTTGTGCTTGAGGGCACGTTCAGAGACACCTACTCTCTCCCGCCCGGCTCAAAATTGAGGCTTCATGTACTCCATCACTGGTTCTTCAAGAAGGCATCGCGGGCCACGATGCCGCGCTCGGTATGATCGGTGAAGAAGCCATCGATTCCGGTGCTCAGGAAAGTCTTGATTTCTCCAATGCCATTGCCTAGTGCATTGGGGTCGCTGGACGACCTGAAATTGGTCGGCAGAAAGACGTTCTCGGAGCAAAAGGTGTACGGATGCACCTGGAGCCCCACCGCATGGGCATGCTGGACAAACTGTGTGGCGCGAGAGGGATCTAGGTTCCCTACAGAGTCGAGGGGAATGATGAAGCGCTTTTCAGGACCCACCCCTTGGGCATACGAAGCGATCTGGGCTAATCCAGCCGGAGTCGCCATCTGCTCATAGGTGAGCGTCCCTCCCTCTGCGTCCACATCAAACGGCTTACCTTCGATCCAGAGCAGTTGAACGAGAGGAATTTGAGTCATGCTCTTCAGCTTGCGAAGATTGTTGATCTCGAATGACTGGATGAAGACCCGAGCGTTTCGACCTTCGTAACCGTTCCGGCGCAGAACTTTTACCAGCGGTTCTTCAAGTGAGAGCCCCAGACGGTCAAAATATGTCGGATGTTTGGTTTCGGGGTACAGCCCGATTCTGTGTCCAAGGAACTTTTCATAGGCCTGCGCAAGATCGATAATCTCCTGTAGGGTGGGAATCTCGAATTGACCGTCGAACCGCGCATTGGCAGGCCGAACGCCTGGAATACGCTCGATGGCCCGTAGCGTCTTGATTTCCTCCAGCGTGAAATCCTCGCTGAACCAACCTGTGACGGCAGCGCCATCGACGGTCTTTATGGTCTTGCGTCCCGCAAATTCTGGCTTGCCTGACACGTTTGTGGTCAGATCGAGCACGTTATCATGGCGAGCAATCAGATGACCGTCCTTCGTGATGACAAGATCCGGCTCAATAAAGTCAGCCCCTTGAAGAATCGCCATCGCAAAGGCGGCCAACGTGTGCTCCGGCACGTATCCGCTTGCTCCCCGGTGAGCGATCACGATGGGCCTATCCTGACCATATCCGTCCTGACCATATGAAGTCGGTTCCTGTCGTTCTGCCTCATCAACGCTCATCCCCACTGTCGTGAGACAGACAAACGATGTCACTGCCGGCAACATCTTGCTTCTTGCGACACGAAGCATGTTGGCCTCCGTTGGTAAGAAACACACTCACATTCCAAATGATTCTGTGTTTTCAAGGTGCCATCATGCTTTCATTTCCAGGCCTCGCACCTGCAACCCAAAGCCCCCGCTCTGCGAAGTTTCCTCAACGTTTACACAGACGCCGACTGGGGGGGATTGCGGCATTCAAATTGGACAGGTCTCCAACTTTCCCATTACGGTCTTCCAGATCGTCCAATCGATGAACCAGAAAGCATATCGCGACCTAACTACCGATTTCCCCACCATCGTCCTTCGTGACGGCGATCAGTGCCGACCGGGGGCGGCCGCCGCTCGGGCCGTCAGGCCAGGAGCTGAACTGTTTCGGATTGCTGGGATCGCCGGGCTGATCATCCGGCCGCTCGCCTGGATGCTGAATCCCGACAAACATCGTCCGCCGATCCGGTGTCATACATATCCCGGTGATTTCGCACTGATTCGGACCAACGAGGAACCGGCGGGTTTCTCTGGTTTCCGGATCAGCTGCCAGCATCATGTTGTTGCCGAATCCCGCATAGGCTCCCGCGTTGATCGTCGACGTCGATACGTCGGTCTGGATCCAGAGTAAGCCGCCGGGATCCACGTAGATACCGTCCGGCGAGCCGTATGGGTCGCCGAAGATCGTGGCGCCATGAGCCGGATTTGCCGGATCGCCGCACAATGCAAAAATATCCCACCCAAACGTGGGCTCCGTCCAATCCTGGCGATAGTACCAACGGATGATGTGTCCATAATTATTAACGGGACGAGGATTGACCGCATCGGTCTGAGGACGTGCGGAGCCGGCGGCGCTCGATCCATCCGGATTGTTGACGGAAGGCGGAGTGGTGCCCCGTCGGTTGTTGTTCGTCAATGTCGCAATGGCAGTGAGCTGTCGTGGGAACGTGTCGATCCATTCCGGCCGATCCATCATGGTGGCTCCGGCAGCATCTGCAGCTCCCCGCGTGTTGACGAGGATGTCGTTCAACGACCACCCCGCCAGACGGGGATTGTCCGTCGTCAGCGGCAGCCATTCTCCGGTTCCGTCAGTATGGAATTTCGCGACGTAAAGAATTCCGTCATCGAGCGGGTTGATGTCCTGCCGGTGCGCCTGACGCCAGGGCAGATTGGAAACATACCGATAGATGTACTCGTTACGCTCATCGTCGCCCATAGACACGACAACTTTGCCGTTCCGCGCCTCCTGTACCCATGCCCCTTCGTGCTTGAGGCGGCCCAACGCGGTGCGTTTCACCGGAGTCGAATGCGGCTTGAACGGATCAATCTCCACCACCCAGCCGAACCGATTCGGTTCGTTAGGTTCTTCGTCGACTTGGAACCGTTTATCCGTGGTATGCCAGGAATAGCCGGAGCCGGTGGCCGTGATGCCGTAGCGTTTTTCGAGCTCCGTTTGAGGACCGTTCTTGCGGAAATAGCCGTTGAAATTTTCCTCACAGGCCAAATAGGTCCCCCAGGGGGTATGGCCCATGGCGCAATTGTTGAGGGTGCCCAACACACGCGTGCCGGTCGGATCGTCGCTGGTCACTAGCCGGGGATCACCGGCTGCGGGCCCGCCGATGTCGATCGGGGTCATCCCTGTAATACGGCGGGCGAAGCGAGACGGTCGCACAACATCCCACTTCCCTCGACGGCTTCGCACATCAAAGCGAAAACCGCTCCGTTTAGCTACTTCGATAATCGACACGCCATGAGCGTTCAATGATTTCTTGGTCTTCTCCGCCGTCCAATTGTTTACACCGTCCGGGAAGAGGAGGCCATCGTCTGTGTATTCATTGTTCTGGACGATCAATCCGCGTTGCGACCGGAGGATCGGGAAATACACGATTCCATCATTATGCATGCCCCACTGACGAGCTTGGTCCTCCGCCGTGTTGCTCGCATCTTGCTTGAACGCCGGGCCGTTCGAGACGGGATCGCCCCATGCGATAAGGACTTCGGCCGTATACCCTTTCGGCACCACGACTTCGTCAACAGAGGAGACCGGCACACTTTCAAACCCAAGCACCTGTTTGCGACGCCCTCCTTGCTCGGCCTTTTCTTCATCATCGGTGTCTTCGCCTGTTTCTTGGGCTGAAACGGGTACGGCCTTCAGGAGTGCTTCAAGACCACCAAGCGATGCCGCAGCTGCCGCCGCAATACCGCCTGTCAAGAAGTCGCGTCGCGACAAGCACGCGTTGACAATGTCCTGAAAATGCTCGTTGTCAGAGCTGTTACTCCCCTCGTCATCGATAATCGACATGTCATCTCCTCCTGCCCCGATACGTCACTTTTATTGAACCGTCTTCGCACGCGCGATGACTCTGGCAACGCACCGTTACAGACCGATCAACAACTGGTAACGACTTCGTTAACAATTGGTGAGCAAGCCCGGAGAAGTGGCGCGTATGTCTGCCTGGGGCTCTCAATGACCTAGAAGCGAATGTTAAAATGAGGGCTTCCGAGGAGGGTCCAATGCCGAACCATGTCACCATTACTAAAGGAACTTGCTTCGCTCTTTTCGCCTACGATATCGGACACTCCATCAATCTAACCGACGCAGAAGGGCGAATCACCGCCGGAACGGAACGTGGACGTCTCCGCCATAAAACCAGGGCCCCTCAGTATTTTGAGTACCGACCGGCGCCCCTCCGGTTGGTTCAGGAGGGAATCGTCCTCGACGTCGGCCGTTACCAGCCCAGGTCGACTGTCGAAACAATGGTATATGACTTTGGGGCGATCACTATCACCTATCGCTTCCCGATCGACGGACCATTCCCTCGGTTACTGGACCTGAGCGAGACGCTTTACGAGAATGAGCAACTGTTGGCCGAGTCGCGCACTCGCGTGGAACAGCTGCTTCAAATGCTGGGTCCCTCGGTCGAACGGCCGTCCATTGCTGGAGAAGTGGAGGATTACATTATTTTCGCGATCGAGTCCTATTCGCCGGACGGCGCCCCATTGTGGACAAGCAACGAGACCGACTTGGCTCAGATTCTGCGCGCCGAGCGGACTCCTTTCTCTGAGCAAGAAGTGGCCGACGCCGTGTCATGCCGGATTTCGTTCGGACAAGATGACGCGGCCGTCATCGACTGGCATTCGGCCGTCCTGTTCGGGAAAGAAATGGATGAC
This sequence comes from Nitrospira sp. BLG_2, assembly GCF_049222245.1. Lineage (NCBI taxonomy): Bacteria > Pseudomonadati > Nitrospirota > Nitrospiria > Nitrospirales > Nitrospiraceae > Nitrospira > Nitrospira sp. BLG_2. The sequence continues at coordinate 8,437 of NZ_JBLYIG010000037.1, forward strand.
GTCCGTGCGGTCCTGGAATTCGCCAACGTCGAGTTGCTGGAGATGCGAATACTCGACGAGCAGCTCGATCGCGCGCTGGACGAGGGCTATGAAGCCTTGTCTCGGAAACCACGCCTCTTGTCGCTGCCGGGCTCTCCTGAAAAAGACATGATGCACATTGCACAGCTACAGGTTGACAGCGCGTTGCTCTTTGAGCGCGTCACCAACACCTTGAAATTATTGGGAGATCAGTACCTCGCGCGTGTCTATCGACTCGTTTCACAGCGCTTTCATTTGGAGGCGTGGGATGCCAGTATCCTTCGCAAGTTGCAGACGCTGGAAAGCATCTACGGCAAGATATCCGACCGGGCCGGGACCAGACGGATGGAGGTGCTGGAGTGGATTATCATCATTTTAATCACCCTTTCCATCGCCATCTCGTTTCTCCCGATAGGGGCCGGTCACTGAGCGTTCCGTCCCTTCTCTCTTTGGTCAGATTCTTCTGCACGACCTCCTTGGCTATGGCTTTGATAGTTTCGCCAGTCGTCGCTACGGCAAACCCACAAGTTGAGGTCGCTTTACGGTTCGAATCGGGGATGGCCATCGCGACCAGCCAACTGAGCGGACAAAGAGAAATTCCGTTGGGTGCGCAGGAAGTCGTGATCAGTTCCGGCTCAAGTGGGATCAACGGCATGGTGGTGACATCCCGTCGGCTTTTAGGATTTTCAAGCCGTGCATTGACCTGGACCAAGAAGGACCTGGACGTGAATGAAACAGTCCTCGAACGGGAAATCCTCCCAACCTTCAGCCTCGTCAGGACGGATCGGCATCTGTACGGGTTTCGCGGCGTCAACGGTCTGTGGCTCGAAGAAGCGTTAGGTGTGAGAGAACAGGTGACTCGCTTCCACAGCAACGACTATGGAGCGGCCTTCATCACCAATGAGCGATTGATCGGATTCACACCGCTCCTCGGCGGGTTCGCATCGAAGCCCTTAGATGTACACGAGCGAGTCATAGGCGTAGATAACGAAAGCGGCCTTATCGTCGTTTCCACGACCAGACGCACGCTGGTCTTCGGCAGCCGCTTGAGCGGATGGGAGGAATTCGAATGAAAACAAATGGAGTTGTACCTGCAGGAGATTTTACCGATAGTTCATGCACCGTTCATCAAGTAGAATCGATGTTCGGGTATTGTCCTGATCTGATAGTTCCACTCTCTCTATCTTCGAGATGTCCATGTAGTCGTCCTCTATTATTTTGGATGGTACAATACCGGCTCCACTCGACAGAACGAACAAAGATTTCTTCTTCTGGGCGGCTAATAGTGCCCCCGCTCACCGTCGGCGGATCATGAAGAATACTTCCCTTAGTGGCTTCAATATGAAAGCGATCCTCACAGAGCTCATGACGATAAGATCCGAGATGGTCGCCGAGACGGGCGTGGCCAGCACACGGTCGAATTCGATTCACCCAAACTACAGCATGAGTGCGATCAATCTCCTGCATTACCTGACTCTTCGTCGACGTGATTTGCGGCCGCTGCAGCATCGCTTGGCAAAAGTGGGACTCTCCTCTCTTGGTCGAGCTGAATCGCATGTCCTAGCCGCCATCGACGCGGTTCTGGAAATTCTGCATCGCCTGGCACAGAAATCCTGGCAACCACCGCTGACAGAGACGCCGGTTCCCGATTTTTCGAGTGGACCACGACTGCTTGCCGAACATACTAAAGCGCTGTTCGGTCCCACACCTCACAAACGTGCGGCCAGGATCATGGTCACCATGCCGAGGGAGGCGGCGGACGATTACATGCTGGTTCATGACTTGCTGCAGGCGGGCATGGATTGCATGCGCATCAATTGCGCCCATGATGATGCGGCGGCCTGGTTACGGATGATTGAGCATCTGAAACGAGCCAAGCAGGTCTTGGGCCGACCCTGTACGATCATCATGGACTTAGCTGGGCCGAAACTACGTACCGGTCCGCTCGAGCGGGGGCCGGAAGTGGTCCGGATTCGCCCCTGCCGCGACAGCTATGGGCGAGTCATCACCCATGCCCGCGTGTGGTTGACTTCGGCGACTGCTCCTTGCCCACCTCCTTCGCCGGCGCAAGCTTCTCTTCCCATTGCCGCGGCCTGGCTGGCCCGACTTCGAGTCGGAGATCGAGTCACCCTCACCGACGCCCGGGAAGCGAAACGGACCATCACAATCGTGAATGTGACGGAACAAGGTTGCTGGGCGGAAGCCACCAAGACAACTTACGTCATCCCTGGCACAGTCCTTCGCCGCCAAGCCTTGACAACGGATGGGGGCAGCGACGAAACAGTCGTCGGCAAGCTGCCTTCACGTGAAAACCCCATCATCCTCCGGCAAGGAGACCTGCTCGTCTTGAAGCGAGACTACAAACCAGGACGGCCCGCAACCTATGACAGTGCCGGACAAGTACTGAATCCCGCCTCGATCAGCTGCACCATACCGGAAGTGTTCGATGACATTCGTTCAGGGGAATCGATGTGGTTTGACGATGGCAAGATTGGTGGCGTAGTTGAAAAGATAGCGCATAACGAAGCTTTCATTAGGATCACCCAGGCACGACCGTCCGGTGAAAAGCTCCGGAGCAACAAGGGCATCAATCTGCCGGAAAGCAACGTCCGTCTGGCAGCATTGACATCTTCGGACTTAGAGAACCTCGCCTTTGTCGCCGAGCATGCCGATATCGTCGGTTTATCATTCGCGAACAGTTCTTGCGATGTGGAGTCACTGCAACAGCACTTAGCTCTAGTCGGACATCGACCACCCTCCATTGTCCTCAAGATCGAAACGCGGCGTGGCTTCGAGAACCTGCCGGAGATGCTGCTGACAGCCATGCGGTGGCCGTCCTGTGGCGTGATGATAGCCCGAGGGGACTTAGCAGTCGAATGTGGTTTTGAGCGTCTAGCTGAAGTTCAGGAAGAGATCCTCTGGATTGCAGAAGCCGCCCATGTCCCGGTGATCTGGGCTACGCAAGTTCTGGAAACTCTTGCTAAAAAGGGAATGGCATCCCGCGCCGAAATTACAGATGCCGCAATGGGTCAACGTGCTGAGTGCGTGATGCTGAACAAGGGCCCACATGTGCTTAGGGCTGTACGCGTTCTTAGCGATATTTTACAGAGGATGCAGACGCACAAGACAAAAAGGCGATCTCTGCTTCGAGAATTGAGCCTGGCCAAGGCGAGACCGGCAGAGCACCGGTGACGAATCTTGGTGTTTATGACCCTGAATAATATGTTCGATCTTGACCGGTACTGTGAAGTCGTGGACTGGGGGCGCCTCTGATCGCCGATATCCGACGAAAGACAAGCCTCCGAATCGCTTCGGTCTTAAATTCTTCCGTGTATCGCCGTCTGAACTTGGTAGTCACGCCGTCTTCCAATTACATCGAGCTCATCCAATATCCGTATCTATGAGAGAAGCTCACTCCACCTGCCGACTTGGAACACATCGTAAGCAGGCATAAACCCGCATAGAACGCATCGTTGCACACTGTTTGTGACTAAACGCTACCACCGTTCTTCGCTCGTGATTCTCAAACGCTATTACCGAAATTTTACCGTTCCGAAACTTCACTGTAACCAAGCCAGCGTATAAGGAATCTCAAGAGATAATTTGAGATCAGCAATCCAATCCAAAACCTCGACGCAAGAAACCATCAGGAGACCTGCCGCAGGTGCTCAGATCGTCATGTTTTGAAGTGGGAAACACTATGTATACATCGTATCCATCATGGTGGATGAAGGCATCGCCCAGACGAAGAAGATCTCTTAGTAGAAAGAAATTCCGCTGGGAGGTGCTGGGCCTACCAGACTACGCTAAGACCTTATGCACACCGTCGATCGAGGATATTCGCCGTCAAATCATCTCAGCCTCACACCACGGCCTGAGTCTTGATACTCTCGCTCGCTCCCACAAGAAGCAGAAACGGGCCAATCCGAGGCCTGAGGCGAAGCATCATTCTTAACGGAGGCGGTGTTCACATATACGATTCATCGCCTCTAGTGATAAGAATGTGACGAATGAAAGGTATGTCATACCCCCATCAGCAGACCGAACTCGGTCGAACACCTACAAATTAGTGGGTCGTTGGTATACCTAGCTATTTTACCCCGATCGCGTTCCGAAAAGGTTGTTTGTGTTCGTCGTTATTCGATTGCTCGGCATCGATGATCTTCGCGGTCAGCTCTCGCAAAGTCATCATGTTATAACCCGTCGAGTGGGAGGGACAGCTATACTCGCAGCTCATCTCCATATAGCAAAGCAGGGCACCGACGACTTCGATCCGCCCGATCGAGCACTTTATTCCTGCGAGGGGAAATGATATCTCCACAACTGCTAATTGTTACATCGTCTCCCACTTCACCATCGCATCATTCTTCACATTGAATTGACATGCTCGTAATGAGGGAGAAACAGCCTCCCGATAGGCTTGCACCGTGTTACTTGGAGACGGAAGCACAAAGCTTCCATGTAGCTATCCAGGATGAAAGGAGGTGAGGAACTATGATGACGTCATCGCTCTTGATCGTAGGAACGATCGTGATCGGTACCGTTTTAGGCGCGCTGTTTAAAGTGCTGTATGCGGAGCGCCAGTAAACCAGCGCAACTCGAAAGGAGGTGATACACGATGACAACGTGGATCATCGAAGCGCTCCTGATCAGCGCCATTATGGGGCTGATGCATACGGTACTATCTTTGGGTCGCGAGTAGGTGAGCCCTCTCGTGAGAAACGAGGACTTGATTGTGAAGGTGATCGTCGGACGAGAGCCGCAACGGGATGTTCCTGGTTCAGCGGCTCTCGTCGAAAAGGAGAAATCGGTCTTTAGGCGAATTCGGGTCCGTCACTGCACCCTCAGCCTATTCCCCACCGTCGAACCGGTTATTGTTTTATTGAACTGCTCCTCTTCAGTCCTCAAAATTTTACCTGCCTGTAATGTCCACCTAACGCCGGCGCAACGGCACACTGGTAGCCTGGAGCCAACACAAAAATAATAACAAGGAGGATCAGCATGGTCACAGTCGGCAACTTAATGCAGAAGGAACCAGTAACAGTAGACGCAGGCACCTCGGTCATTGAGGCCGCGAAACTGATGAAGGCCTGCAACGTCGAAAGTGTGCTCGTAGCCCGCCAAGCGCGGATCATCGGTATCCTAACAGAATCAGACGTCGTCAAAAAGTTCGTGGGAGCGGAGAAAGTGTCCTACTTCGTACCCGTGGAAGACATTATGAGCAGTCCGGTCCCCGGCATTGAAGAGCGACGGCCGTTGACGGAAGCCGCCGATCTCATGGATAAGCATCGGACGCTCCACCTCGGCGTGACCAAAGGAGGAACGCTCGTCGGCCTGGTGTCGGTGCGGGATTTTCTCCGACCGGTGTCCATCGACGACTTCTGACAACCGACCCCGTTCCTTGAACTGCCTATTTCCCTAACAGCCATTACTCCTTCCTTCGATGTCGCCATCGCATGGCGACCCTTTCCTTGGTATTCCCTGACCTCCTCTGACTTGCATTTATCCCTATCCCGGATTGACACTTAGAGGCACCTGCTCTGTCATGAGAATTTCACGATGGCTCGATCGAAAAAACATCTCATTCCTCGTGGAGGCTTCTCACCCCTCTCTTCGCAACCAGAACGCGAACTGAAGCTTACCATCGATCCTGATTTCCATTTACCCCGGCTTCCCGGAACGTCGCTCCCCCGGCGGCAACTGATCTCCACCTACTACGACACCGCCGCCTACGACTTGGCCCTTGCGAAGATTACCCTTCGCTATCGAATCGAACGGGGGAAGAAATCATGGCAACTGAAAATCCCGTTGGGAAACGATCGGCAGGAAATCGAAGTGAAGGGCGACCAGATTGATCCGCCGGCCTTTCTATACGGATTACTGACTCTCCATCTTGATCATCGGAAGCTTGTACCAGTGGTCACTCTGCGTGTCTGGCGAAGGGCCTTCCTCGTGCGACATGGCCGAGTGCCGATTGCTGAGATCGACATCGACACGGTGTCCGTCGACAAGCACGGTGCGATCCAGTGCTTTCGCGAACTCGAAATCGAGCAACGGCAGGGCGACGAAGCCTCACTTCATGCCCTCGAACAGCAGTTGCGAGAAGCGGGTGCGTCCGATCATGACGGCCGTCCCAAGTTCTTTCGTGCTCTCTCACTCCACGCCCCTACCCCAGGAACGCAGCCTGAAGCGGCGGCGCCGGTGGTCGAACACCTGAAGTATGCGCTCACTCAGCACGTCGGATGGCTTCTCGCCCATGATCCCGGCACGAGGCTCGGCACTGAAAGCGAGAGCCTGCATCAAATGCGTGTCGCGACCAGACGTCTGCGCGCGGTCCTCCGCACGGCCAAACCAGTCCTCCTCACGGCATGGGTCACGTCACTTCAAGAGGAGCTTAAGTGGCTCATCGAGCTGCTGGGGTCAGCCCGCGACCTCGATGTTCAGATCGCCTATTTTACAGAGGAATCTGTTGAATTGGACATGCGGGATCGCAAACTGTTGCTCCAATTTATTTCCCATCTTCGCACCCAACGAAAGGCCGTGCAGCAGATGGTGCTCAGCGAACTCACGAGCGCCCGATACTTCGAGCTCATTCGGCGTCTTCAACAAGCAGCGCGGGCCCCCTCGATCGTAGAGTCTCCCCTGACCATACGCCAGCTCGCTAGGCGGGAGTTCAAGAACCTGCGCAAGGCGATCGATCGACTCGCTGCTTCCCCATCGAATACCGTACTTCACAAAGTCCGCATCAAAGCGAAACGCGCCCGCTACGCGGCGGAACTCGGGCGCAGTTCGATGGGTAAACCCGCTGCTCGTTTTATCAAGTCCGTACGAGCGGTCCAAGATTGCCTGGGCATCCATCAGGACGCAATCCAAGCAGAACGTCATATTCGACAGTTTCTGAAGTACTCGATCAGTATCCGCGCTGCATTCCTCGCCGGACGCATGGCCGAGCGGCAGCGACAACGACGAGAACAGGTTCGGGAGGAGATGAAGCCGCTGTTCAAGAGGTTGCTGAAACGGGGAAGGAAGGCTTGGAAATGAGAGAGTGAAGGAGCTGTCAGCCAAACCGATCGATCACTCGGACAAGCGCAGCCAGCAATGTCGTTCGTTGTCGCCGCGGGTGACAAGATTCCCCCGGAAGAATGGCCCAGGCATTACCCAGCCGGACATTTTGGTCATTAACAAGACCGACCTCACTCCATATGTGGGTGCAAGCCTGGAAGTGATGGAAAAAGATTC
>NZ_JBLYIG010000038.1:0-7467 GCF_049222245.1 Nitrospira sp. BLG_2
GCCGAATCTCTGGTTCACGGGAACGTCTGTGCCCACTTGACTTGCCGGCTAATGGGTGACCCCCATTTTCACATTCCACATTACTATCGTCTAGATTGTTGTCATGCAGTTGATGCATTCATGCCATAGCTTCACCACCAACCAATGCGCGGCCCACGTACTGCAGATCTTGCGTTAGTTCGCGCCCCAAGTAGCTGATGACAGCTTCTCCATTCACGCCTGGCTTGCACAATGGAAAAGCACGGAACCCGAACCTGTCAGCGATTCCGAGTTGAAGCGATCCACCGATGGTAGGAAAAGATTCATCATTAATGTGATCTTGAATGATATAACGTGGTATGCGGCTTAACCGTCTGCCTTTAGAGCGCGCCTCCCACTCGGCCATGGGAGTCGAGTCAGCAGCAAGGGCGGCCTTGATTTGTGAACTCATATGTACCTTTGAATCTCCTAGGTAGAGGAATTCTCTTTCTTGCATATTGTCATGCAACTTGCTAGTTACCTCGAAGACGCCGTTTTCATTTTTAAGGAAGAAATGGTAGGCAGATAAGGTATTCGTTATGCTGCAGTGTCCAAACAAAGCTGCCTCGAACCCAGAATTTTCTGCTCTTCCCGCCTTACAGTCATCATAAGTATGAGAGAGGTATGTGTGCACATACCTGGCCACATCAGCTGAAGACGGAATGTAGGAGGTTGATGAGAACAAGTTACTCAAAAGTGGGACAAGTGATAAGTAAGCATTTTGGCCCAAAAGAGTGTCCCCCGCGAAGCAGTAGCCATAGGTATGCTCATAATAGCGTTCTGTGAAGAAGCCATTCTTACCTGCCGATCTGCAAACAATGGGCAACGCAAAGATCTTTGCCCCGTCATTGATCAGTTTTGAACCGGCCGAAGTACTCACGAGACTATCTGCGGCAATCCATAACCTCGGATTCTCTTCAATTTCATGGTTGCACCAGATTGCTATAGCGGTCATCACGTACTCCTAGAAATCCACAAGTTTCAATAGCCAGAGCCTCATTGAATTATCACATCGCTGCATAATAAAAAACATCTCTTCAATCGGAGAGATAATACCAGTGCAATTCCATGCTGCAGCGCATTAACTTATTCTCAGTGGAACCAATGCCTCTGTCAGGCGCGAATAACTTCACGCCTTTGCTCTATAACGAGGATGTGTAAACCGGGGGATTCTAGAATATGAACGGATTTATATGGAAGGAATGTACGACATGTTCACGTCTCCGGATAACACGTGGCTTTACAGCTAGCCTGTGGCCATGGCCGATTTCAACGATCGGACGAACTCGGCAACGTGTCCGATCATGGCGGGATCCTGCTGGTGGGACGCGATGCGTTTGACGATGGCGCTGCCGACAATCACTCCATCCGCCATATCGCATATGATGATGTCCCGTTGCCCCGTGAAGAGAGCAGCCACAGTGTATTCGTGGATGGCGGGTTGAGCCGAACAGCGCTGGGTCGAACTAGGCAGCGGACTGGTGGGGCACGCCCCAGCCGGGATATACCAGGACGGCGGGGGTGGCACGGCAGGACACGCGCCAGGGTCTTGGCCCGCTCGACGCCCAAATGATGGTGTCGGTTTCAATGGCTGAGATGGTGGACTGAGGAATCTTCGTCCGTCGAGCTAACTCGCTCTGCGTGAGCCCCTGAAGTTCACGGATAATCCGAACGGATTCTCCAACCGACACGGTCACTCGTGTTTTTGCCTGATGAATGTCCTTACGTCTCATCATTGCCTCCGATAATCATGCGTGATCACGTCCATGACTATTACTCGGGCACGCTGGTCCTCAACCTTGTAAGTGCCGGAAGTGGGGTCAGAGTACGATTCCAGAACGTCCCCCTAAGTTCCCTGGTACTTGCAACATCCTGTTAACGAGTTGCTCGGTCACTCACTCCGAATTCAAATTCTTCAGTATTTTCCTTGCTAATGGCTCTTTGATCTCGGTATGCCGCGGGACCGCTTCCATAACCCCGGTTTTCGGGTTGATCCAAAGGGAGTGGGAAGCACCTTCCCGTTTCAAATAGCAGCCAGCGATCCGCAATTTGCGCTCCAAATCTCGCCGTTTCACCCGATCAATACCTTGTCCTGGATGGCGTCTTCAGGTAGCCCGCGAAGGATGTCCGCCTTGCGGTCTTCGAGAATCAATTCAATAGCCTGCCGCAGACTATCCTTGGCTTCCTCAATCGTTTCCCCTTGCCCGTTGGCGCCGGGAATCTCCGGGCAAATAGCCCAGTAGCCTCCCTCGGGTGCCGGTTCAATAATTGCCGTGAACTCAGCTTTCATTGAATCTCCTTTCCTTCATTGATCGGACAACGGATTATCTCGCTTTGAATAAAAGCCCGGAGGCGTCCCAAAGTAGTATAAGTACCCGTCGGCTTCCTCGCAATAGGACGTATTGAGTCATCTAAAATCTTACCGGGCGACAGATCGTTGTGTCATTTGTCTTTCTTACCCTCCACATTCGCCGAGTGTGCAAGAAAAGGTTATGGTCGGGCCTTGTTCCGTACATAACCTGCCCTGCCTGCTTCAACCGGTGGAATAGCACCCTGCAGACCAAGACGCTCGGCGACCATCAGCTTCAGACCGAACTCCAAGAAGACCATCCACAACGCCATCATCTGATATCTCACGGTCCAGTGTCAGGCGAATTCAAATTCGTACGCTCTTTCGACGGCAAGGCAATGAATCCTGCACTCTACGGGAATTCATTGGGTCGCTCCGAGGCAAAGAAGGAAGGATGTGGCTCGACGGCTAGACTACAGCCATTGCCGCTTTCAACGATCGGACGAACTCGGCGACGTGCCCAATCATGGCGGGATCCTGCTGGTGGGACGCGATGCGCTTGACAATGGCGCTGCCGACAATCACTCCATCCGCCACCTTCGATACCTGCGCGGCATCCTCGGGTGTCGACACGCCAAACCCGACAGCGACGGGAGCGGCAGAGACTTTCTTCAATTTGCCGACATTGTGTTGGATATCTTCCACGTTGCTCAGCTTCGCTCCCGTAATGCCCGTCAGCGAGACATAGTAGACAAATCCGTGCGACTCCTTCGCTACCAGTTTTCGACGATCAGCCGTACTAGTTGGGGCAAGCAGGAAGATAAGCGACAACCCGGCAGCGTCTGCCGGAATCTTGAGCGGTCCCGCTTCGTCCGGCGGCATATCGGGTACGATTAATCCATCCACTCCGGCGGCTTTCGCAGCGCGGCAAAATTCTTCACAACCCATGGCGTGGATGGAATTGTAGTACAACATCAAGATGATCGGGATATTGGTCCGTTGCCTGAGCGATGTGACGGAGGCCAAGATTTTCCTGAGAGACGTACCGTTCCGCAATGCCCGCTCCGCCGCCTGCTGAATCACCGGTCCGTCCGCGATCGGATCCGAAAATGGCACACCCAGCTCGATGACATCGGCGCCCGCCTGTTCCAATGCCAAGACCAGTTGTTCCGTTTCAGGGAGTCCTGGATCTCCCGCCATCAGGTAGGCAATGAGCGCTTTCTGCCTTCTCTTACGCAGGCCATCGAACGTGATCTCCAATCGGCCCTTCACAATGACACGCCCCGCATTCGCGCGACTTGCTGCACGTCCTTGTCGCCGCGACCCGAAAGGTTGGCGATGATGAGCTGCGACTTCTTCAGTATAGGCGCCAGCTTGACGACGTGTGCGATGGCATGAGCACTTTCGAGTGCTGGAACGATGCCTTCTGCTTGCGCGAGCAAATCAAAAGCCGCCAGCGCTTCAGCATCCGTCGCATAGGTATATTCGATGCGGCCCTGATCATGGTAGAGACTGTGCTCCGGTCCGACTGCCGCATAATCGAGCCCGGCCGATACCGAATGAGTCAAATTGATCTGTCCATTTTCGTCCTGAAGCAGGTATGTCATGGTGCCTTGCAAGACTCCCGGTTTCCCGCCTGAAAACCTTGCTGCATGTTTTCCGCCCTCGATCCCAAGACCCCCGGCTTCCACACCGATCATCTTGACCTTGGAGTCGCGGAGGAATGCATGGAATAATCCGATCGAGTTGCTTCCTCCCCCGACACAGGCCACGAGATAATCCGGCAATCGCTTCTCGGCAGAAAGAATTTGTTTCCGCGCTTCCCGTCCGATGATCGCCTGAAAATCGCGGATCATCATGGGATACGGATGTGCCCCCAGGACGGACCCCAGCACATAGTGCGTGGTATGCACGTTGGTCGTCCAATCCCGCATGGCCTCGCTGATGGCATCCTTGAGGGTACGGCTGCCTGCATCCACGCCCGTCACCGTCGCACCCAGCAGACGCATACGGAAGACATTCAGCGCCTGCCGCTGCATATCTTCCGTGCCCATGTAGATCTCACATTGCAGCCCAAACATCGCGGCCGCCGTTGCGGTTGCCACACCGTGCTGACCTGCCCCGGTTTCGGCGATGATTCGCCGTTTCTTCATCCGTAGAGCCAGGAGGACTTGGCCGATCGCATTGTTGATCTTGTGCGCACCGGTATGGCAGAGGTCTTCGCGTTTCAGATAAATCTTGGCGCCGCCCAATTTCTTGGTCAGCCGATCGGCACGATACAGACTCGTGGGCCGTCCTACGTACTGTTTTAAATAGTAGGCGAGATCCGTCTGAAATCGGCGATCTCGTTTCGCTCCGGCATATTCTTCCTCCAACTCCAAAAGCGCCGGCATCAGGGTTTCAGGCACATACCGGCCGCCATAGGAGCCGAACCGGCCATGGCTGTCTGGAAGCATCAGCATCTGATCAGCTCCTCCCCAACGAATCCTTGTGAGTATAGCGATGGCGCTCAGACGGACACAAGTCTAGGAGACTGTCCGACATCAACATTTCTACTGCGGCGAACGATCTGCGGCCATCTGCGTCGTTCTCGGCCAGAAACAATCCTCAATGTATTCCAGCGAATACACTTCCGGTTTTTCCAGGCCTGCGGCCTCGCATCTTACCGCACCTCCTTCGCCTCGTCACGAAGGGCAATGTCGGACAGACTCCTAACCGCTTCAATAAAGGCCTTAAGCTTATGGTGATCCTTCTTGCCTGGGCTCTTTTCAACTCCGCTGCTCACATCTACTCCATAGGGACGCACCATCTGGATCGCTCCAGCAACGTTAGCGGGACTCAAGCCACCGGCCAAAATGATGGGGGTAGACCGCGCCGCTTCCTCGGCCAACGTCCAATCGACCGTTTGTCCCGTGCCTCCATATGCTTGGTCTGAAAATGCATCGATGAGAACGCCGCGCACGTTCGCGCAGCCCTGGAAGTCAGCCAGGGCGAGAAATGTAGCCCGATCCTTCAGGCGAATAGCTTTTAGCGTCGGACGGGAGAGATTCTGACAATAGAGTGTTGATTCATCTCCGTGGAGTTGAGCCAAGGCAAAGCCGCATTCATCCATGAGTGCGCGAACGCTCTCCGCCTCTTCATTGACGAACACACCGACCGCCAACACAAAAGGAGGAAGACCGGCTACGATAGATCTCGCCACTGCCGGTTCAACCCAACGGGGGCTTTTTCGGTACATGACAAAGCCTAAGGCATCCGCGCCCGCTGCCACCGCAACTGCCGCGTCTTCCCTGTTGGTGATCCCGCAAATTTTTATTTTCATAGCCAACTGCTTAGGCGGACGGAGTATCGCGCGACGCGTAACCCAGTAACTCCCGAACCTTGTTCGCCGTGTGTTCGGCGCGAATGAGCGACTCTCCGACCAGCATGGCGTGCACCCCGGCCTCGGTCAGCCTTGTCACGGCATCGCGATCGTGAATTCCACTTTCACTAACGATCAGCTTGTCGGAGGGAATCCGTTTCGCCAACCGGAAGGTCACATTGAGATCGGTCGTGAACGTGTTCAGATCCCGATTGTTGATGCCGATCATCCTCGCAAGAGGAATCCACTCCAAGACCGTATCCAGCTCTCTCTCGTGATGGGTTTCGAACAGGCTGTCCATACCCAGCTCCGAGGCCAACGCATGGAAATCCATCAATTGCCGGCGCTCCAACGCCGCCACAATCAATAACACGGCATCGGCACCGTGGGCACGCGCTTCATAGAACTGCACGTCGCCGACCATGAATTCCTTATTGAGCGCCGGGATTGGGAGCGCTCGTTTGATCTCTTCAAGATACCGAAGGTCTCCTTGGAAAAATTCCTTGTCGGTCAAGACGGAAACGGCCGATGCCCCATGCTCATGATATGTGCGCGCAAGCCTCATATAATTGAACTGTTCCGAAAATTCTGCGCGCAACAGTCCAAGGCGGGGCGACGCCTTCTTGATTTCAGCGATCAAGGCCGGACGGGCGGGAGGCCTTGTCGCATCCAAGGTGACGGCAAACCCAAGAGCCGGTGGAGCATCTCGAATCGCCGCCTTGAGGTCGGCCAGATAGGAGCGGCTCTGTTTGTGTCTGAGTTCTGCCCGCTTGCGCTCAAGGATGCGATCGAGAATCATGAGTCAATCATGCCTACCTGCACGCCTTCGTGGTAAACGCAATGAGCCGATCCAGCTTCTCTGCGGCGGCCCCTGAGTCGATCGCTTGTTGCGCCAGATGGAATCCATCCTTGAGCGTTTTCGTTTTTTGGCCTACGACCATCGCTGGGGCCGCGTTCAGGCACACGATGTCCCGTCTCGGGCCTTTCCGACCCTGGAGAATCTCTTTCGTCATCCGTGCGTTTTCATCCGGCGAGCCTCCAACGAATTCTTTTCGCGCCATACGCCTGACCTCGAACTCCTCAGGTGCGATAAAATAACTCGACACGACACCACCCTTCCCCTCGGACACTTTCGTCCGGTCCGACAAGGTGATCTCATCCAGGCCATCCAGACCATGAATCACGAAACAATGTTGCGATCCAAGCTCCATAAGAACACGCCCAAGGATATCGGTCCACTTCGCGTCATAGACCCCGAGCACTTGGTGCGTGGCACCGGCCGGATTCGCCAGCGGGCCGAGCACATTCAGAATGGTCCTGATTCCCATCTCCTGTCGGACCCCGAAACACTGTTTCATCGCGCCGTGATAGAGCGGTGCGAACAAGAAGCCGATACCGACTTCGTCGATACAATCGGCCACACAGTTCGGTTCGAGATCGATCTTCACACCGAGCATGCTCAGCACATCCGCGCTGCCGGACCGGGAGGATACGGAGCGATTCCCGTGCTTGGCCACGGTAATGCCGGCTCCTGCGACCACGAACGCCGCGGTCGTGGAGATATTAAACGTATCGGCCCCATCCCCACCCGTTCCGCAGGTATCGACCACGATCGACGACCCGACCCTGATTCGAGTCGCTCGTGACCGCATGGCGTTGACCGAACCGACGACTTCAGCGACTGTTTCACCTTTTTGCCTGAGTCCCATGAGATAGGCGGCCATCTGCGCCGAGGTTGCGGCTCCGTCCATGATCTCCAGCATGACCGCCTCGGCCTCTTGAGCGGACAGGTCGGTTC
>NZ_JBLYIG010000039.1:0-5120 GCF_049222245.1 Nitrospira sp. BLG_2
GTATGGGGAATGGGCTCGCGAGTTCCGGCGGTGGGCACGGCTGCGGAGGACTTTCGTCTGACCGATCTGGAAGGGAACTTACAGAGCTTGAGCCAATATCGGGGGAAGATTGTTTTGGTAAATTTTTGGGCTACTTGGTGCAAACCCTGCACAAAGGAAATGCCGGCCATGCAGATCGTCCATGACAAGCTGCGTGAAAAGGGATTCGTCGTGCTGGCCATCAACGAACTGGAAGACGAGGCTAAAGTGCGTGAGCACATTAGGCAACATGGCCATACATTCCCGGTGCTTATGGACCGAGACAACAAAGTGGCCAACCAGTTCGGGGTTTTCGGGTTGCCTGTGAGCGTATTCATCGATGAGAAGGGAATTGTTCAAGAATATATCAAGGGTGGACTCTTAACCGCGCAGATCGTTGTAGATGTGGTGGCACGTATTCAGAAACAAGAATCAATGAGCGCCACTTCTTTGCGTTAGACGCGCAGCATGAGAATGTTCATAAAACAATCAGGACTAGTCTGGGCAGTACTGCTCGCCGTTGTATTGGCGAACGGATTTATGGCTGCACCCAGTGTCGGCCATGCCGAGCACGACGCCTGCCATCAGACTCAAAGCCATTCAACCGGTCTCTGTGCATGGCTGTGCGCGGGCGGTGTGGGAATCGAATCGTCAGTCGTTCAATTCTCTTCGGAACGTCAGCTCCTTGAATGGCTCGGCATTCCTCCCTCCGACGTAGCCCTCACTGTGGTCTCGCTCTCGTACTTCTTTCGAGGACCTCCTCGTCTCCTCGCATAACCTCATAGTCGACAGCGCGTTCTTCAACAACCGTGTCTCGCGGTGCACCCGATGTGTGGGTTCCGTCGCGTCATAACACAGAAAGAGTTTGTCGCATGGTCCGCTCGATCTGGTCTTCTGTCATTGCGATGAGTGTTGCGATTGAAATGATGGTTGCGATGCTCGGCCCATCCCCGGTCGAGGCGTCGTGCGGCTCGGTCAGTTGTTTTGTCGTCATCGGATCGCAACAACAAGTGCCGATGAAAGGCCTTCTCACCGTCAACGCCATCTACAACTACACGCCGATGGAAGCGCCGCCGGGTGAAGGCGGACGCATTCCTTTTGCCAATCAGGGCGATAAGACTCTCACCCTGGCCAATTTGAACGTGAAACGCATCGAGACCCTGACGCGCACCGCGGCGTTGGACCTCAACTACGGTCTGACCGACCGCCTCGGAATACAAGTGACGTTGCCGTACAAAGCCGTGGACTCCGATGCGCAGATAGGAGGTCTTACCCCAGTGCCCTATGACGACAAGGGACTGGGGGATATTCGCGCGACGCTGAAATACAACTTGTTGCCCACCCTTCGCAGCATGGTCGTGCTTGGGGTGGGAGTGGATTTTCCAACCGGCGACTATGGCCAGGTGGTGGCTGGCACCGACCAGCTGGCCGAGTCAACGTTGCAACTCGGCCGGGGAAACTTCGGTGTCATCCCGATGATGTATCAAACCTATGACCTGATTCCCCATCGGCTGAATCAATTTGCCATGGCGAGTTATCGGTACACGGCGAAGAACAGCGACGGCTACAAGTTCGGCAACGAGGTGAATGTGAGCTTGGGGCTCAATATCATCCCGCTTGAACGGACTCCCTGGTTGGCCGTGACGCAGCAGTTCAACTTCCGATGGATGCAGAACGATGCCATGGACGCATCGCTCTTCTTATTCAATTCCAACACCGGCTCCTCGATTGTGCTCGATCCGGAAGTCAAATTTCGGGCTGTGCCGACCACCGGCTCGACCTATGTCGCCTATTCACCCGGCATCAACTTAAACCTTTGGAACTTCGCGTCCTTCTATTTCATCGCGCAGATTCCTATTTATCGGGACTTCAACGGCAATCTGGAACAGCAGATCAGCTATATCTTCGGAGTGACCAAGTCATTCCAGATCTTTGGCGGAGCCTCATAAAGGTGGGATCTGAGAGCAGGTGCTGATGGTGAGGCAGTATCGAACCAAAATGAGAATTGTCGGGCGTAGAGCACAGTTGTTTCGGTTATTCGCTGGTTGCTGTGCTGTTCTGTGGCTGGCCGGTTCTCTCTCTGCCGCACAGGAAAATCTCATCGGGCGATGGACCGGCTCACATTGTCCGCAGGGGCACACGCAGAGCCAGCAACATAGTCCAAATCATTGCGTTTGGCACTGCGGTGGAATCGGCGACCAGGCATCCAGTGAGAGGGGCAGAGCGTCGGTCTCCATACATGCAGGGTACATCTGGAGTTTCGGCGCGGTTGTTTTGCATGCCGCTGTGTTTCATGCGGAGATCGTTCCGCGAGGGCCGCCGCCTATTCAGAGTGTCGTCTGGATGATGTCGTGTCAGGAAACCGGCAGCGCTCCCCGGTACGAGAGCGACAATTAACGAGGAAGGAATGTTCCATGGAAGCCATCATGAAGAGACGGGTTGTTACAACTTTTTCCAAGAGCACCGTGCTTGGACTTGCATTCATAGCCCTTGCCGCCTGTGATTCGGGAGAATCCACTTCTACCACGGGGACGCCGGCACCAGGCGGCAGCGCCGGCCTCAGCGGCCCGATGGTGTTCGTGAACAATACAGGGGATAAGACGCTGACCAGTGTGGCGTTGAAAGGAGATTCCGGCAATGCGGTGGTTAACACGATGGAGGCGGCAAAATTTGAAAATGTCGCTTTGGGGGATATGCAGTATTCGAGCGGGGATTGGATTTTTATGACGCTTGGGGCGGCAAATAAGGTAGCCACGATCGATCCATTGACCGCCGCGACGCCGGTTCATGAAGTGAACCTACCTGTCGGAACGCGCCCTGTCCATCTCTATCGGGATAGGAACGATGGAGAAGTCATGTGGATTATGAATGACGGCGACAATGCCCCGGCCACAACGACACCGGGAGATGATGTGGTGAATTGCGCGGCGCAGGGTGGGGGATCCGTGACTGTGATCCACAACTCCCACCTTGGGCCAGGTGCCGTCATCCCCCAAGTAGAAAAGACCATCTGTCTCTTGGCGGACGGCCACAAGGTCACGGCTTTTTCCGGAGATGGCGTCCCGAAGCGTGCGTTCGTATCGAGTGAAGTCGGCGGTGAAATCGCCGTCATCGATGATGACGAGGCCTCCGCGAACTACCTTGTGATGATTGCGCGGATCGATCTGTGCAACACGGGTAAAGAAGCGACATTACCGACACCAGCGACGTGTAATCCGGAGAATCCTACCGGTACGACCGCCTTTACGCCGAACAATGCCGGTCCGCACGGTATTCGTTGGTCTACGCTGACCAAGAAGGTCTACAGTATTAGGGAAGGCTATCATGACATCGTCGAAGTCGACCCGGTTTCCTTTACGATCACGAACACATTTGATCTCGCGGGAACTCCATATACCTCGTATGGAATTTCTTCCGATGGCAAGCATCTCCTGCTACGCGGTGAGACGATTGCACCACAAGGGACCAAACTTGGGGTCATCGATCTGAGTGCCGCGACGCCGACCATCGCGAACTTGACCATTCCGGAACTGGATGGAACCTCGCCGGGGGCATTCAAGTTTTCTCCCGACACGAAGCGGTTCTACATTCTAGCCGGAAATGGAGCCACGGCCACCAAGAAGGACAGATTGTATGCGTTCGACTGGACGACCTTGGCGCCGCCGACACTCACGCTGTTGAGGGAAATACCATTGGTCTCGACCGGAGGACACGGCTTCGATGTGTTGGCTCAAGGAGCCGGAGAAGCCAAGTATCTCGCGGTGTCCAACGCAGCTCCCGCCAATTCGTTGACGATTATTAATGCCACAGATAACCAGGAGAAACAGACGGTGCCTGTCGGCGCAAATCCCGGTGGTGTCATGATGTACGAATCCGGAGCGGCGCAAGCCGGTAATCAGGCGAGCAGTTAGCTTCAGGCGCAGATTGGGCGGTTTATTGGAAGTCGATGGGCCGCCCATCAGCCGCACATGATGAATGGCAGCTTTGGTTGTGTATTCATACGAGCAGTCTGGCTCGTTCAGCACGTTTGAGCGAGTCAGGTAGTGATAGCGCCGAATTGTGTGATTAAGTGTAGCATCGGTGAGCAAGCATCGGTAGACATGTTGTCCGGTATGTTGTATAGAGACGATCCGGTGATGAAATCATGATGTGCGCCTATGTCGCTCGTTGTGCCGTGTGGCTCATCGGGTTTGTGACGCTGATCTATAGCGTGCCACTCGTTGTGGCCGGCGATTGCGCGCTTGCTCATGCAGACCACTCTCAGAGTCATCGTCAACATCACCATGACGAGCAAGAATCATCCGGCAAGAATTCTCTCTGCATATGGGCTTGCCAGGGCACGACAGACGCTGGCGAAACGAAGGGAAGGCCACCGGCTGTCACAGAAATGCTTGTGGGTCCAGTCGATTTCATCCTCTACCGGTTCAGCCCTTCGGCAAACGTTGCCACCGTTCCCACGCGTGCACCTCCATCGATTCCCTTCGTCAGGCATGCATAGGCGATAGCGGGTCAATTCATTCGTCACGTCCCGCGTCGTTCGCTTCGACTTATTCACATAACAGCGAAAATTCTGTGTGTTGTCCGGGCAGACGACCCTCCGCTCGGACCATGGCGGGGCGAAGGGTGCCTGCCTCCTCCTTTGCCCCGCCCTTATCGGGTAAGAAAGCGATGAATATGGCACTCAACCAGGCAGAAAACAGGATGGATGTCCCTCGCAACCGGCAACCTCGGTGGAGTGAGGCGTGATCGCCGGTATCGGAGGATCGGGCATGATGACGCGGAGAGTCGTAACAAATTGTGTTGACTGATCGTATTTGCTGGAGTGCGAAAACTATATGAACCTAATCATTGTAATCGTCCTCGTGATCATTAGTGGATTATCGACAACCATTACCGGCGTGCAGGCCCAAGACGAGGCTGTTCCTCAGCCATCGCAGGAATTTGAGGAAGTGATCGCCGAACCTATCGTCGTTTCCGCGACGCGAACCGAGCGGTCGCTGGCCAATCTTCCGGTAAGCGCCACGGTAGTGACTCGGCAGGATGTCAAGGACGCACCCGCGATCGGCACGGACGACATCCTGCGTACCGTCCCTGGTATCAAC
>NZ_JBLYIG010000040.1:0-2285 GCF_049222245.1 Nitrospira sp. BLG_2
CGTGCAGGCCTACCGGTTGACCAATCGACGCGAGTCGGACTGCTCATTCAAAGTGGCCGTCAGTGGAATCTTCCTCGATCTTGAGCACGGCGACCGAATTCGCCCACGGCGATGAGGACGTCAGGCTGGTCGGCAAAACTAGCCTGCGCAATGACAAAGGCCGACGCGTAGTTCCCCCCGCGCCAAACCCAATGCAAGCATTTTGTGCACGTTTTTAGGTCGGATCCGCCGAGCGGATAGCCCGCGGCAAGACCGGCAAGCATGATAGCTGGGAGGCCCGGCGATCGCTCCCGTTTCGTCAGCTCCAGGACTTGCGGGACATCATCGAGATTCACGAAAAGCATCATCTCGAAATTGATCTCACGAGGCTGCCGGCTGGCACGACATCATTCCTGCCTTAGATTCGTGCCGACAATTAGAATCGTCGCGTCGGATTGCGGAGTGAAACCGATCATCCTTCGTTAGTCGTCGCCGAGCAGGGGGCCTTCGGCAGGCTGGAGACCGTACCGACTGAAGAAGTCCTCCGGACTCATGTGCGCCAAGATCTTATCGCCCGAAGCCTCGATATAGCCGACCGCTCTGGAATATGCTTCCCATTCCGCCAGCATTTCAGCGAACTTGCCGGGATGTTCGGCCGCAACATTGGTCAGTTCCTGCGGATCGTCCCGGAGATTATAGAGATGCCATGTGTTGTCGCCGTAGGGCGGCGCCATGAACAGAATCTTCCAGCCTCCCTTGATCACCGCCTTGCATTCGATCATCTCGAAACCGAGCGCATCATAATGGCCGCGAATGTGCTGGCGGGAGATCTCTTCGAGAAAGGCCCGCCATGATCGTCCGTAAAGTGGAGCGAGTTGGTGGCCGTTGCGTTGCTCCGGCCGTTCGACGCCGGCATAGTCGAGCAGCGTCGGCAGCACGTCGGTCACGTGAAGGCACTGGTCAGTCACGACACCGCGGCGTTTGACGCCGGGACCGCTGACGATGAGCGGCACCTGCACCCCGCCCTCCGCAGTTGTCAGCTTGAAGTAGGACAACGGCGTGTTGCACGCTTCCGCCCAGGCGCCACCGATCGAGATGAATGATCCCACGCGACCCATATTCTCCCGGCTGTTGTCGAACAGTTCATCAATCTCCGCGGCCGTGCGATCGGAGTAAAAGTGCGGTTCCTTGGGGTTGGCGCCATTGTCGGACATAAACAGGATGATCGTGTCGTCATATTCTCCGGTCTGCTTGAGGTGGGCGACGACCTTCCCGATGCCCTCGTCCAGTATCTCGATCATCGCCGCGCAAATCTCCATTTTGCGCGCCTGGCTGCGTCGCTCCTCGTCCGACAGATTCTCCCATCTCTCGAAGAGATCCGTGGCCGGATTGATGTCCATATCCGCACTGATCAGACCCATGGATTTCATCCGCAGGGTACGTGCTTTCTTCATCGCCGGATAGCCGTCGTCATACTCGCCCTTGTAACGGTCAAGCCATTCATCGGGCACCTGCAGCGGATCGTGCGGCGCAGTGTACGCGAGATAGCCGAAGAACGGCTTGTCCTGCGGTTTGTTCCGGAGGAACTCGATCATCTTATCGGTGTAGGAGGTGGTGGAATAGAAATCGGCGGGCAGGTCGTTGGTCACGTCCCGGCCATCCTCATCATACAAGGTATGCGGTTGTTCGGATGGCGACAGCGCCTTTGCATCGGAGAAGTGCGAGGCTCCCCCGCCCAGGAAACTGAACACCCGATGAAATCCACGATCCTCCGGCCTCTGCCCATCGTTCTTGCCGAGATGCCATTTGCCGGCCATGCAGGTGTAATATCCCGCGTCGCCCAATAGTTCCGCGATAGTGGCCACATTGGCGTTGAGCGTTCCCTCATAGCCTGGCTTCATGAACTGGTTCACGGAGTGCATGGGAGGCATGACACCAAGACCGTTCAGGTGGTTATCGACGCCGGTCATCAGCAACGAGCGCGTCGGGGCACACAGCGATGAACTATAGAAATGGCGGAAGCGAACCCCTTCTTCCGCCAATTTGACCAGATTGGGGGTACGAATTTCCCCGCCGAAAGGCTCACAGTCCGAATATCCCATGTCGTCCACGACGACGAGAAGGAAGTTAGGCCTCTTCGTTTGGCCCTTCATCAGACCCTCCTTGGCGCCGAGCAAGCACTTCCGCGTCCAGCATCAAATTCGGCCGACCGAGCCGGTCTCGTGCTCCTTGCTTTCAGTCCTTCGTACCCGAACCGGCCCTTTACGCCGACTGAGTTTCCCGATCAGCACGAAGAACAGCGGCAC
>NZ_JBLYIG010000041.1:0-1882 GCF_049222245.1 Nitrospira sp. BLG_2
GGGGGAAGCGGATAGAAAATGGCAGATCCAGTTCGTAGAAGGCTGCATAAATAGTGTTCGGACGACGCTTCGCGTCCCTCGAAACAGCGCTGCACAGGACAGTCGCTGCACAACCTCCGGTCGCTCCGCGCCCGCCGGTGAGCCGCGGGGGTGTTAGACAGACTGCATAAGACGACAATCTCAGCGCGGTAGTGGAGCGGAACTTGTCCTGCTGCAATGGGTTAGGGCTGGTGATCGGTGCTTGCCCGCCGGTTTAGGCAGAAGTGGACAATCTGCCGTAACGGGATTATACAGTCTGTCTAAACATTGTTAGGCATCGCCCATGCACATCTTCATCGATACCAACATTCTCCTCAACTTCTTCCACTTCTCAAACGATGAACTGGATGCGCTTAACAACGTTTTCGCATCACACCAGCATGGAGCCGCCAAGGTACATCTGACTCAGCAGGTTTGCGATGAGTTCAAACGCAACCGTGAGAACAAGATCAAGGATGCATTGAAGCGTTTCAAGGAGATCAAGTGCGCTGCACAGCTGCCATCTTTCATGAAGGCCTACGACGAATACGACACCATTCGACGCTGTAGCTCCGAGTTGGAGGCGCTCGTCAAGTCTATCTCAGAGAAGGTGGACGCCGACATAGCTGCCAAGCGCTTGGTTGCAGACCGCCTTATCTCAGACATCTTCGGTCGCGCCGAAATAATCCCGACAACACCGGAGGTCTTCGCCACCGCAAGTATGCGGCTCACTATTGGAAACCCGCCTGGCAAGGCAGGTTCGATCGGCGACGCCATAAATTGGACACTGTTGCTTCAGACCGTTCCAGACGGGGAGGCTCTTCACGTCATCAGCGAGGACGGTGACTTCTACTCAAGGCTGAATGAGGACGCCGCACACCCGTTCCTGAAAGAGGAGTGGCAAGCCCGCAAGAGCTCCTCGCTCCACGTCTACCGCACGCTCTCGTCTTTCATGAAAGAGCACTTCGATGGGGTGGCTTTCCCCTTCGATCGCGCGAAGGAGGCACTCATCGATGATCTTTCAACCTCCGTAAACTTCGCCAACACGCATCACCTCGTCAGCAAGCTTGAAGCTTTCTCGTACTTCTCGCTCAAGGAAGTTGAACGTATTCTGGCGGCGGCAGTTGAAAACGATCAGTTCGGCATGATCGCCACTGACTATGATATCTCGGACTTCCTGAATCGGGTAGCGGTTCCAAGGCGTGGGAGCATCACGGATCCCAGGCAAGTTGAAATTCTGCAGAGAGTCATCGAAGAGCAGCGTAAGCGAGCCTCCAGCGATACCTAACCCTTCGTTCCACCTGACGTCCGCCAACCGGCTCTGCCGCCTTGCGAACGCAAGTGAACTCAAACGTTAGGCGATAGCAAATCGAAATGACTGACGAGGAGTTAGAAGCTACGAGGGAGCGATATTATCAAGCGCGCTCAAGCCCCTGTTCTTGCCCGACGACCCGGTAAGTAATGACATTGTCAGATACTTTGCATCGTTACTCAGAATCGTGGGCATGGAAGACAAGGGATGGGATCCATATCTTGAGTCAAGAGGAACTCTTGAAGATCTAAATGCAATTCTCCAATCCAAACATGCTGAAGCGATTTTTGAAGATAAAGAACTCACTATGTGGCGAATGGGGCTTCAAATGTACAGTCACATCGTCGAAATGGATGCCCCATATGAAGTAATCACCAATCTACTACGGTTTCAACTTGGCAAAGGATACAGCCCTAATCCGTACTATATGTTTTTCAACAACGAAGAAAAGAAGCAGTTCAAGCGGTTTGGGATATATCCGAAGAAAAAGTTGAAAATAATTAAGCAGCTCTCGAAAGAAGTCGGCAACCCCATCGGTGAAATATTCGATGA
>NZ_JBLYIG010000042.1:0-2152 GCF_049222245.1 Nitrospira sp. BLG_2
GTCTGAAAGCCACTCTTCTCTCATTGTACCTGGAACAGAAACTTCCTGCTGATACCCACCGTGGTTCACCCGAATCGTCACCGGACGAGTGAGGTCCGAAAAAGCCCGCTTCATCGAGGCAGTCGGTCGAAACCGCACGAAATGAACTGCGCTGATTTTTGTCTCATGACTCCGACCGCCTTCGAATTCGCCAAAGACCGCTTCACCATCGGCAATAATCGCGACCTTGTTGCCATGATCCAATCCCATGAACTGATCGAGTTTATCTTTTATCCTTGCCTCTTCTGTGATTTCGATCAAGAGGGTTGCGCTCAATTCATCTTGATCCGGCAGTAATGCGTTATACACATCCAGTTCATCCTGAACCTTGGCCGGATCGATAATGCGCTCAGCGCGAATCATTTCCTGAATCTGAAACCTGAGCGTATCCCGATTCTCGAATACTAAGGTGATCAACGGGCCAACGGAAATTCTGCGCCGATGCTTCAGCGCGATGATGGTCGCCCGAAACGACTCGCGCTGCCGATCATACTCTTCGATCGATATAAGATCGTCTGCCCTAAGTGCCTTCATCGAATTTCCTCACATTGTTCGGCCCACACAGGTGAGGTCCAACTCCTTATTTTCTCCGCTACGCAGGCAACCCATACGCGTTCCGGACAACCTGAATCGGATGCAACACCATCTTGCCAGGCGTATGCGCCGACCCTCCGGCCTGATCCAACTGCAATCCGGCCAGAGGACAATCCGAAGCGATAAGGTCGGGGTGGGTTTGCTCGATTGCGCGGACGGCCTTCCCGGCAATTTTCATCGACAGCGGGAAAAATTCCGTTTTGGCCGACCAGGCACCATCATGTCCAGAGCACTGTTCGATGACCTCGACCTGTGCGCCGGCGCACTCCATAAGTTCCTTCGACTTAAACCCGATATTCTGATCTCTCAAATGGCAGGGAATCTGATACGCGACTCGCCCAGGCTTCATGGTGAAATCGGTCGCCAGATGGCCAGTCCTTTTTAACCCCACGAGATATTCGCAGATATCGAACGTCCGCTCGGCGACCTGCTTGGTCTGCTCATCGCACTGAAGCTCCGGATATTCGCGTTTCAACATTAAGCTGCAACTGGCGGTCGGAACCACGACATCATAGCCATCGAGCACCCACGGATGCAATGACGCGACGTTACTTCGCGCTGCTTGAAGAATCGCTTGCGTATCGCCGATATCGAAGCTCGGCATCCCGCAACAGCGCTGCGGCGGCACCACGACCTGAACGCCGTTCTTCTCCAACACTTGCACCGTCGCCTTGCCGATATCCGTCGCTTGGTAGTTCACAAGGCAGCTGGCAAACAGGGCTACCTTGCGAACAGGTGGATCGGTTGGAGCCGTCGTAGTTCGACTGCCGAACCAACGGGGAAACGTCTCGCGTGAAAAGTGCAGGAGCCGACGGTCTTGATGAACGCCCATCACCCGATCAAGGACACGACGCACGAACCTGTTTTCCAAGAGACTGTTCGTGATCGAGGCTGTCGCGCTTCCTAGTTTCCCGATCGTATCCGTCATGGTGAGCAGGCGATCTCTCCACCGGACGCCGCGCTCAGCGGCTAGGTGTTTCTTCCAGACCACCATCAAATGGGGAAAATCAATCTCATAGTGATGCGGTGGGGTATACGGGCAATGATTGAAACAGAGTTTGCAGTAGTAGCATTCGTCGACCACTCGATGGTGATCGCCTGAGGTCAGCTTGGCGACATCGCCCTCATACACGTCAATCCGATCCAGCAGGGTGTTGAACGAGGGGCACAGATTAAAGCAGCGTCGGCACCCATCACAGACCTCATATATCCGCAGGGTTTCTTTCTCCAACTGCTTGGCGTCGACCGGTTGGATGAGACTGAGGCCTTTCATCGTTCCTTTTTCCCCAAAACGATCAGCGGCCAGCCTTCGCCGACGGATTCACGCCACGTCGCCGAAAACTGACCGCTGCACGTGCGCTGATACCCAGACTATTAGACCTTCAGACTATCCAATCCCTTCTGAAACCGGTTGGCGTGAGATCGTTCGGCTTTCGCCAACGTTTCAAACCATTCGGCTAACTCAGGGAACCCTTCATCCCGAGCGGTCTTCGCCATCCCGTGATACATTTGGGCATAT
>NZ_JBLYIG010000043.1:0-6438 GCF_049222245.1 Nitrospira sp. BLG_2
GGTGCATCGGACGCGCAACGAAATCCTGTGGACTCGTTTCGGACGGTTGGGTCGCTCTCCACGCGAGTAAAGATGCGAACCGTGGGCGACTCATTTTGCCAGCCCGCGCCACGAATCACTTTCTTTGTGCCTGTGGCCGGACCCTTTGGATTCTTGCTCGGGCTCTTCTCATAGTATCCGGCATCATACCAGTCGTTGACCCATTCCCACACATTGCCGGCCATGTCATAGACTCCATACGGACTCTTGCCCGCTTCATAGCTCCCGACGGGCATGAGAGTCTTCTCCCCGATCCACCGCTGATTGTAATTGAGATGCTTGGGGGTCGGTTCGACATTCCCCCAAGGAAATCGCCTATCGGAGGTCCCTTTGGCAGCCTTCTCCCATTCCGCTTCAGTGGGAAGTCGTTTGCCCGCCCATTTGCAGTAGGCCTCGGCATCAAACCAGTCGACATTGATCACGGGTCGATCGATCAATTCGTCGGTGATGTGTTCTCCTTGCCAGAGGTTTCTGGTCGGATTCCTTGGGTTTTGTGGGACGCGATGCTGTGTGGACTTGACGAATTCCAGATAACGGCCGTGTGTCACTTCAAATGTGTCTATTGCGAATGTGTCGACGAACACGTCGTGGCGCGGATATTCATCGCGTCCCCCGTCACGGGCTCCCTCCGGAACACCCATCGGAAACGAGCCGGCCGGGATCACGATCATCGGTGCACCGTCTTTGCCCGTCGGTGATCCTGTTGGATCATGAGCCGGTTGTTCATTCGCGAAGAGAACGGATGCATCCAATCCGAAGCACAACAACGCCGCCACAGCAAACATGTGAGCACCCATGGGCAAACTCCTTCGACAAGATCGGAACGTATTCATGAAACCATAGCCAAGGAAAGCGATCTCGGTCCGACCATGCCGATGAACGCCGTACAACGACACGTTCCGACCTTATTCGTTCGACGGAACCAGTTTCAACAGCGCTCCTCCGGCCGTTGCCCGAACGGCATCATCAGCGTCGTGCAAGCCCTGCTTGAGAAGCGGAATCGCGCGCATATCATCCACCTTTGCCATTGATTTCGTCGCGGCAATCCTCACCCGAGGCACCGTATCCTGAATCAGCAGCATCAAGACCGATTGAGCCGGTTCGCGATTTGATTTTACGACATTCCCCAAAGCTCGTGCCACGGCAGCGCGAACGGCGGGCTCTTTCGTATTGGTGAGAGTCCGGACCGGTTCCGCCACGACCTCGTACCGTTCGCCCTGCCCCAGTAGCGCTCCGATGATGAACGCTCTGACGGCGGGGTCGCGATCATCGAGAGCCTTATTCAAGGGTGTACGCGCATCGAATTCACGCAGTTGCCCTAGGCTGACGGCCGCGGCGGTCCGTACGGGAGGGATCGGGTCTCTCAGCAGCCGTGTCAGCGCACCGACCGCTTCCTCGGCAGGCACATGGGCCAGCCCCGTGGCGACAGCTCCGCGTACCGACGGCTGCTTGGCGTCGCGCAACTCGGTAAGAACCGGCAAAGACTCCCTCGGCTTCGATTCAACCAAGGCACGAATCGCCGAGGTCCGCTCATCCGGATTCGGCGCCTTCGCGTGCTGAAAGAGAAGTCGGCAGCCATTGGCGCGTTTCAGATTGCACAGCACCTGCGCGGTTGCGACTCGTATTCGTGCCTCAGGATCTTTTAGTAACGGCTCGATGAGCGGGAGGACCGACGCATCACCGGATTTTGCAAACCCCTTGAGGACCGCTTCCTTCACCAGCACCGCCTGATCTCCCAGGGCTTTCCGGAATTGAGCCGAGCGGCGTCCCCCGTCCAGCTTCGCAAGCCCTTCAGCCGCTAACGCTCTGACGAGCCCTGATCCGTCACTGAGTCCCTCTTCCAGGAATGGAATTGCCTCGGCACTGTGCCACTCTTTGAGGGCAGTATAGGCCGCGCCACGCATTTGCTCGCGCATGTCCTTTGTCAGGAGCAGAACAAAGCCGAGCGAGATCTCACGAAGGATCGATGGGTCATCGCGCTTCAACACCGCCGCAAGCTCGTCATAGTGTGTCAAAGCATCGTTCGGGTTGCCCAGTCTCAGAAGAGCGCGAATTCTGAGTCGACGAACATCCGGCGCGCCCGATATCTGAGCGTCGAGCTTGTCCAGCTCCTCAAGCGCCTTCTGATACTCCTTTTTGTCATAGAGTGCCTGACTCTGCTGAATGCGCGACGCCGCGCTTCCAAAAGCAGACCCGGCCATAGGAATACAGCAGACAAGCATGCACACGGCGATCACACGTTGTCGTATGCTCAGGGGATTCATCTCTGTCCTTCGAGTCACCGCCCGGTCGCGCTCATGTTTTCAGGATGGTTGTTGCCGGGTACCCGTTTGACGACGGTGTCACAAAATTGCGGTCAAGAGGGAGAGTGCCGCCACAGTCCAGAATCGATCCCGGTACACATTGCGACGATTCCGAGGAAGACAACAGATGCCGATCGGCAAGTCTTCCTGGCGGCACACGGCGGCGTGACTGTCACTGTTGATGTTCGACCAGCGGCTGGATATCAACAGAATACCCTAAAGACTCGGGGCCGAACCGATGATTATCCACGATCGTATACGCGGTTCGATTCCCTTTGGGAGCGGGCAGAGAGAGTTGCTCACGAAGCTTGCCGTCCGGTTGCACCACAACCGTCCTTGTCGCTCCAGGTCCTGTCTGCGGGTGCCAGACCACCAGTTGATACGTGCCGGGCGGGATGCCATTGATCGAAAACTTCCCTTCGGCATCGGTCAGGGCATAATAAGGATTGTTCACCGCCATGGCCCAGCTTTCCATATAGGCATGGAAACCACATTGCATGTAAAACGTCCGGCGCCCCTTGTTCAAATAAATCGGCCCGACCAATGATGCACCCGGAGCATGATCGTGCGTCGCGCGGAGATCCCCCCGCCGATGTTGATGATTCATGACCAACGGGGTATTGAACAACACTCGCGCGCCCGCTTCCGGCGACGTCTCGTAGCCCTGAATGTCATGCATAACGGGATCCATATTGACGACCTCGACCGCATGCCCGTTACGAACAACGGTCATGAACGGCTGAAACGCGCAGTCACGGGCTTCGATCAACGGGACAGAAACCTCAAACGGCTTCCCTGCGTCCACCCCTTCCAGCAGCACGATGGCATTCTTCAGTCCTCCCTGACGACTCACGACAAAGTCATGGAGCAAGCGCCACCCGCGGCCGTTGGAGATGCGACCGCAATAGGCAGGATCCGGAAAGGTAATCAAATTGAACCCCTTCGGTTCCGGCACCGGTCCATCGAGAGTCACCGTCCCTTCGATGGTCCCGCCATGTTGTACGGGTGTGACTTCATAGGCGCTTGCCGGCGCGGCGGATGAGAGGACTGCCGCCGAGACAAGGGCTGCGCTGAAAATGAATAGGCAAACGAGATCTCTCTTCATGGGGCAACATTCCTATTCACGTAATCGGCATTATGGCGTCTGCAGCTGGAGAGTCGCGGGAATCTCCAGCGATTTTCCCAGCGCCTCCAACCCGAAACGCGGATTCTCAGCGATTTCGTGGACGCTACGACGCCCTTTTGGAGATTCGAACGTAAAGTCGATTTGAAGAGTCTTCTTCGCCGACACCGATACTTTCTTTTCGAGCATCGTCCCTACACCGGGATGCCATGCCACCAAGGTATACTCGCCGGCGGGCACATCGGACAGTGAAAACTCTCCTTCCTTATCGGTCACCATGTAATAGGGATTGTCCACTGCGAACCCCCAGCTTTCCATGTAGGCATGGAACCCACACTGCATGACGAAAAACCGACGGTTCTTCGTCAGCTTGATGACTTCGATCATCGGTTGTCCGGCCAGATGCTCGTGACTCTCGGACCCGGCGTCACGCACATGCTTGGGATTCATCGGAAGGGGTGTGTTGAATAACACGCGCGGACCAAGTTCCGATGTCTCATAGGCCTGAATGTCATGAAAGACCGGATCCATGTTGACGACCCGTACCTCGGCCCGGTCCTTCACCACGCTGACAAACGGCAAGAACCGGCAGTCACGTGCCTCGATAGTCGGCGGCACGAACTCGAACGGCTTTCCCTTCCTCGCATCAATCAGCAAGACAACCGTATCTTTGAGGCCTCGATCCGGCGACACGCTGAACTCATCCAAAATCCGCCACCCGGTGCCGGTGGAAATTCTTCCGCAATAAACCGGATCCGGAAAGGTGATGAGATTGTACGCTTTGGAGACGGGTTTCCCTTCCGTCATCCTCACTTTTCCAGTGATCGTGCCGCCGTCTCTCACCTCAATTTCTTCATAGGGCCAAGCGGTGGAAGCACAAAGCAAGACGAGCAGGGCTGAAACCAACGTTGCTTTCATTGTATGTCACCTTCAATCAAGATCGATTTCTCTTATCGTACCAAATGCCTGCCATAAAGAAAGAGGGGGAGCGCAGGCCTCCCCCTCTTTTCTGTATTGGTTGCCTTTTTGAGAGGCAATCAAGTTACCGCGTGGCTACCGGAACGACATGCCTCGGTTGATCAACGGACGCACTCTTCGATCCTGTCCCGGGACGAGAGAGCGGCAGTACCCGTTGGTCTCCAGTCGGCAATACGCGCAGATACCCCCACTGCCCCGACTGCGAGTAGGGCAACCGCTGATTGCTCCACACGTAATCACCCGGCATGCGGAACGGTCCTCCGGCACTCGGAAGGAACGCGTCCAGCGATTCCGATCCGGCGAACTCTACCACGCTGATCATGTCGGCTCCAGGCATGAACGGCTCAATCGGCCACTCATGACGTTCGACACTGAACATGCCGTTCTGTTCGCTGCTCGCGCCGAACACGTGGATCCGAACGGGATCCCCGGCATGCGCCTCGATGATCGGCGTCACCGGATCCTCCGGCTTGTCCACGACGCACGGTTGGAACACTTTACCGAGGCTACAGCCTTTTTCTTCGCGGAATTTATAAGGCTCCGATCGGTAATTGACCGCGGTCAAGCCCGCCGTGTTTTGTATATACGGCATGAAACTCGTCCCGATGATATTGTCCTCGTCCTGGAAGAACAAGGCCACGTCCCGGTAATTGACTCGATTCTCATAACCCTGAATCGTCCGGTCTACGATGACATCGGCCACCCAGCTGTTCTTCGTCGAAATGTCCGCGCCGGTTTTCGGGTCACGGTACTGGGCGCCCTTGGGGCCGATCACCACTGCTCCATAGAGCCCGCTCCGCGGATTGGCCACCACATTGGCCCAATCCCACACCAACGAAGAAGTCTCACCCAGGAACGGGTCCGCGTAATAGGTATATGTGCGGCTCTCGCCCGGAGCGATAGTCTGATCGCCGGGATTGTTTCCGACGTTCGCACCGAGCGAATCCTTGGGGTCGAACGCCAAACCGATGGCGGAGAACGATGCTCTGCTTTCCTTCATTCTATTGGTCAGCTTTACTTTCAGGCAATCGCCGATATTGGCCCGCAAAGTCAGCGGCATCGGCTGAACGCCTCCCGCGACCTTTGTCACGTCTTCTTCCAGCGCGTAAATCTTCGCGTCCGGATTGACCATCTGGATTGTCCGTTCAAAATCGACCTCAATGGCGTCAGGCGCCTTGGGGTTCAGCTTCATCGAAGGATAATCCAACGCCACGACATTGAAGCTCTTCACCGGTGCCTCCGACGGGCACACGGGCAATGGCTTCGGAATTTCATTGCGACGGCTGTATCCGGCCGGTAGCTTTTGCAGGTCGGGCACCTCTTTGTCCAACACCCGCATGATACCCCACGCACCCTCGGAGAACTTGGAGTTGCGGCCGTTGAAGTGGATGTAGTCCCCTGGTTGGAGTCGGGGCCCACCCGCCTGCGGCACCACCAGATCGTACCGCTCCGCAATGCCGATATGGATCGAATTCTTCCGGTTTGCGTCGCCCGCATAACGCTCGGTCAGATAGGTATGACCCGAAAGCGTCCATACCATCGTCTCGTTCGCCATGGTCTGAAGCAGCCGGAACACCACCGTATCGCCAAGATACGCTCGTACCATCGGCGTATAGGGGTCACCGTGCACCGCGCTGCTGAACAACTTGGACGAATCAGGATTCATCGCCAAGCGGCTCGAGATAGGCTCGGCTTTGAAATTCAACCCGCCGCCAGTCGTATGCGTCCCCCCGTTGAGGAAGGGCATCGGCGTCATGGGAATTTTTTCCGGCATGGGGAAGGACACCGTTTTCCCGGCTTCCAACGCCACTTCGATCGGCTGCCCGGGAGGATTACCCGCCGTGACGATGTTCACCGTATGCGGCACGGTGTCATTGAGCTGCACCAGCAATTCCCGGAAGCTGCCGTTCACCCCATATCCAACCGGTTCCGCCGTTCGGATATCGGCAAGCGGTCCGCTCCGGATCTGCTTCCCGGTCTTGGGATCATGGTAGG
>NZ_JBLYIG010000044.1:0-6231 GCF_049222245.1 Nitrospira sp. BLG_2
GGAGCAGGTATGAAGCAATTCAGGCGAGTGCAAGATATTACCAAGTTGACCCTTTATGGTATCGACGGTCAAGTGGGAACGGTACAAGAACTCTATTTCGACGATCAAAACTGGGCGGTCCGATACCTGGTCGTGAAGACCGGAGGATGGTTCATGGGGCGCCATGTGCTGGTTGCGCCGATTGTGATTGGAGGCATTGATGATGCCGACTCCTCCATGCGAATCAATCTGCCAAAGGAGCAGATCGAACACGCTCCCTCGATCGAAAGCGCCAAATTAGTCTCACGCCGATACGAGCAAACTTATTACGAGCGATTTCAATGGGCGCCATACTGGCAGCCGGACACCACGATGTGGGGAAGCCCGATTTCTTATCCCGATGCTTCGACAATAAGGCTAAAAGAAGCTCCTTTTTCGAAAGCACCCGAACAGTCCCATCTTCGCAGCAGTGCCGCAGTGACCGGCTATGGAATTCGCGCGCAAGACGGGGCAATCGGTCACATGAAGGATCTCGTCATCGACGATGAAGATTGGATTGTTCGTTATGTTGAGGTCGATACGCGGAACTGGCTGCCCGGCAAGAAGGTCTTGGTACAGACCGGTCGAATCGGACCGTTCGACTGGCATAGCCGATCGGTTACGATGTTCCTGACTCGACACGCCATTGAATCGGCACCGGCTTATGATCCGTCAACGCTCATCACACCGGATTACGAGGTTCGACTGTTCAAACACTATGGAACGGATGCGTGACGACGAAATAAGTTCCCATTCCGCTTCTATCGTCGGCCGGCAGTTCGACGAAGCGCCTCATCTCCTCATGTGATCGTGACTCAGACGTGCTCCGATCTTGAGCGAGCGTCCCTCTCAGATACATCCATGCTGCCTGAACGGCAGCACGACGGATATTCTTTCATGCTGATCCATGGGGCGGACATTCATTCTCCGGCAAGGCAGGATGTCCGGTCTCGCTCCTTCGATTAATTTTCATTGCCTCGTCCATTTCATAATGCAGAACAATAGCCTCGATCGTGAAGGCTTTTTATAAGCACGAACGCTCATTGAGAGGTGTCCTCCTATTGGGTCTACTTAGACGTATCGTATGGTACGGTCGTTGCGTAGAGTATGAACGATAATAATCTAATCCCAAGGGGGACAACATGGACAAACAAGCTCGGTTATTCGGGATTCTCCTAGTCGGTGTAGCGTTTCAGATGAATGTAGAAGTGCGAGCAGCACAAGACTTCAACAGCTCTGGAACCAATGAGGACTTTGATGTGTATGACTATCCACACGAAGATGACAATTGGTCTTACGGTATTGTCGATTCGTGCCGAAATATGTCATCCCGCGGTCCTCTCGGCGGCATACATGATTGGCAATGGAAGTCGGACGGGGAACTGAAAGATACGGTAAAATGCCACATAGAATCCAACCCTTTCATCAAAACCAGGAAAGGGATCGATGTTTCAATCGATGACGGCACCGCGACATTGAGTGGGACGGTACAGGACAAAGACTCCATTCGAAGTGCAATAGTAGATGCCTATGGCGCGGGCGTGAGAGAGGTGGTCAGCAAGTTGGAGGTAGCGGAAGAGGAATAGAAGTAGTAGAAGTAGTCATAGAAATAGAAGCCTTCACACCGGTCGTATGACCTATAACAAGAGGGAGGAGTCCCATGAAATTTATCATTGCGGGTGTCATCTCCGTGGTCGTCTGTTCGGCTATACCGGTAGCGGTTTCGGCTCAGGGTCGCGGTTTTGGCGAGGAGCCCAGGGGGGGGTACCTCAGCGATACGGGGCGCGAAGGGCGGTCTACCGGCGAGAAAGCTGACGACTCGATGCCCCATGATCTGGCTCCATCTCCCAGTATCTCTCCCAGCGTCGATGGTCACTCTCAACGCCAAGGTCCTTGGTGGGACCGTCGACCGTCAGGCGATCCGAGCGTCAGGGATTTGAGCCGCATGGATGGTGGTGGGTTTGCACCGCCTGGTTCTTACACCGGTTCTGAGAGACGCCAATAGGGCGACGATTTGCGCCGCTCCCAGGCGGGGGCGGCGTAGTGGAAACGACCTACACCGACGAATCGGTCGTCTATTCGCTTGAAGCATCAAACCAGCCGTTCTATCTGCGGACAAGTTACACTCAAGACCATCTTTGTGGACGAGTAATGTTCCTGTACTCTGAAAGATGCGGATACCGCAAGAGGAGTCAAGTCGGGCTTTCCGCACACAAAAAACGAAGCGCGTGATATATCGTGCCCGCGATGGCGAGTGAGCCAATCAATAGAGGATGGAAACCCCTCGTCTACACAGACGGGTACCTCCCGCTGGAAGACTACGGGTTGATCGGAGATGGAACGTCCGCCGCGTTGGTGGGGCGAGACGGCGGCATGTCATGGTTGTGCCTGCCACGATTCGATTCTCCGCCGCTGTTTTGCGGCATCTTGGATGCACGACGCGGAGGGACGTTCAGGATTGCGCCGGAGGGTCTCACAGAGTCGAGGCACTACTATGAGACGGACACAGCCGTTTTGGTGACCGAAATGCGGACCACCGCCGGTACAGTGCGGCTGACCGACGCCATGTTATTTCGGTCCGGGGCCGATCTCAGGGAAGACGTGTCGGCCGGGAGGCAAGAGCTTTTGCGTCATGTCCATGTGCTGGGCGGGCGCGTGCGCCTCAGGATTACGATCGAGCCAAGGGGCGGCGCGACATTTGATCCGCGCGGCGACGGGCTTCGCGTGCGCTGTGTCGACGAGGATCAGCCGGATCTCCAGTTATGGGCCGGAGCGCCCCTCAAGGGTTCGGACACGATCGTCGACCTGAAAAGCGGCGACCGGCTGCCGATTCTCATTCGTTGGGGAGGCGAGCAATTTCATCATCATCCCTTGGCGCCCAGCGAACGATTGACCGCTACCCGCAAGGCCTGGCGGCGGTGGGCCGCGCTCGTGAGATATGACGGGCCGCAAACCGATATGGTGAGGCGGTCCGCCATCACGCTGAAGCTGCTGGATCATTTCGAAAGCGGGGCCATCGTCGCCGCGCCGACATCTTCGCTGCCGGAAGCGTTGGGAGGGGAAAGAAATTGGGATTATCGTTATGCGTGGATTCGGGATGCGGCGCTGTCGGTGTATGCGCTTCAGCGAGTCGGGCTTCCCCGCGAGGCGTCCGGATTTCTGGGGTGGGTGCTCGATGCGGTGGAAGGGGAGGTGGAGCGGGAAGGGCGGCCTCGTGTGCTGTACAATCTCGACGGTCGACGCCCGCCAAAGGAAGCGGTGGACTCTCATCTGGAAGGTTACCGACGCTCGGCACCGGTCCGGTGGGGCAATGGCGCGTCCGAACAGCGCCAACACGACGTATTCGGTGAGATCGTCGATTGCGCCTACCAATGGACGAGGCATCATGGCGAAGTCACGGAGACGCTCTGGCAGAAGTTACGCAGGCTGATCGATGCCGCGGGGGCGGAATGGCGCGAGCCCGACCAGGGAATCTGGGAAGTGCGTACATCCGGCCGACGGTTCACGTACTCCGCAGCTCTCTGCCAGGTGGCGCTCGACCGTGGCATACGTATCGCCGAGCGGTTCGGACTGCCGTGCGATCTGCCACGCTGGAAAACCGAAGCGGATACCATCGTCCAAGCCATTCTGAATGACGCTTGGGATCCTCGTCTCAATTCGTTCACGGAACATCTGGGTGGAGGAGCCCTCGATGCCAGTTTGCTGGCGCTGCCCATCCGCCGCGTCATTCCCGCCGACCATCCCAGAATGATGGCGACGACCGAAGCCATCGTCCGCCGTTTGGGCGCCGGTAACGGCCTGTTGTACCGCTATCGGTTGGAGGAGTCACCGGATGGATTGAAGGGGCATGAAGGAGCCTTTCTGCTGTGCAGCTTTTGGCTCGTGGACAATTGGGCGAAACAAGGGCGGCTCGACGAGGCTTCGGGGCTATACGAGTCGCTCTGCGCGAGAGCCAATTCGGTCGGCCTGCTTCCCGAACAAATCGACCCGTCGAGCGGCGCATTTCTTGGAAACTATCCTCAGGCGTTCAGTCATATCGGCGTCATCGCGAGCGGCGTGGGCCTGGGTCGTGCCTATCGGGAGAGAAGCGCGCCATGATACGTCATTCATTCTCTTCGGCGCGACCGGCGATCTGACGGGACGCTTTTTATTCCCGGCCTTCGCGCATTTGATCCATGCCGATACGCTGCCCTCCGTGCCGACCATCGTGAGAGTCGGGAGAGAACCATGGGACAGGGCCATCACACCTTGTCTATTCGTGACGTTGAAACGGAGGAATCCTGGCGCATTGTTCATCGATTTGGATGCGGGGTAGCGGGATGCGAAGGACCTACCGGAGCTGGAATGAACAAAGCGCCCTCATGCAGAGGGATAGTCTCTCCTATCGGGGACAAGTTGTCTGTTCGGGCAGGGATCATCCCCATGACGGGAGCCGACAGCGCCCAGCGTCTTGCATAGTTTTCGAGAGAACCGGCATGTGATGACAACGATGCGACAGTATTCAGGAAGGAATCGATATTGCACTGTGAGAGTTGGTGCCAGAAGGAAAAAGAGGCCGTTCATGAAACACGCACGTCTGTCGGTAAGCATTGTTCTGCTCTGTTGTGCCGCCGGCGCCTGTCAGCGCGACGTGATTCCCGATCGGTTGGAGGGACGTGTCGATAAAGACCTCCGATACTCCGACATCAAGAATAATCCAGAAGCCTATCGAGGAAAACTGATGCTGGCGGGGGGCAAGGTATTGTCGGCCAAGCGGACTCAAGCGGGGACACTAATCGAGGTGTTGCAAATTCCGCTGTCCGAAGATTTGATTCCCACCGGCCGCGATGCCGAGTCGAAAGGCCGATTCGTAGTTATCGACGGCGGTGGCGATCAGGTATCGGATCCGGCGGTGTTTGATGGCGAGAAGAAACGCGTGACCGTCGTGGGGGAAGTACTGGGCACAACAACCATCCAAATCGATGAAGTGCAACAACAAGTTCCTCAATTGGCCCTCAAGCATGTCACGGTATGGGATTGGGATCGTATGAAGACCGGGTATTTTCCGTACTATGGTTACGGCTATCCTTATGCCTGGGGATACCGAGGGTATTACGGGTACCCCTACTATTGGTAGAAATGTGCGGTTGAAATTCCTGTGAATCCGCATGGTAACTCGCAAATAAGGAGGAACGGCGGTGACGGTTCAATACAGCATCGTGGTGGGAGCCGCGCTTTTTACATTGGCGGCCTGCGAGCACACGGGAATGTGGAGAGATGGAATGCCCACCGTTACGAGAACCGGGGAAGTGAAGGATATTATTATTCGGGATGATACTGTGTCGCCGGAGATCGTTACCGCCAATCCAGGAGACGAGATTCGCTGGATCAACAACCGGCAGGGCGATGCGCGCGTGATCTTTCTTTTGCCGGTGGAGGGGCAGTTGTCCTGTCAACGGGGTTTCGGCGGATTGATGAGCGCCAATTGGAACGCATTTAAGAATCAGTATACGGCCAAGTTGGGCGTCAATGGTTCGGCGAGCGTGTGTTTCAAGAGTCCATCTGAAATCAAATATGTGGTGCGCGCGAATTCAAACCTCTCCAGCCGGGAGGACAATATATCTGGCGCCATCAACATCGGTGGCGGGCCCACCGATGACCTGGGCAGAAGAACCACTCAAGCGGTTGAACAACAATGAGGTGGTGGTTCCATTGAGGAGATGTATAAGATGACAACCGCCCCAAAAGTCGATACGCCACTCAACCAGCTTCTTGCCTGCGGACAAAGCTACTGGCTGGATAATCTCAGCCGGCACATGATCGCCGGCGGTGAGTTAAAGAAATGGATTCGAGACCACGGACTTCGGGGAATTACCGCGAATCCCACGACATTTCGCGAGGCGCTTACGAGCCCCGACTATGACCGCCAAATTGAGTCTCTCACGCGCGAAGGACGGTCCACCAAGGACATTTACGAAACACTGCTGATTCATGATGTGCAGCAGGCTTGCGATTTACTTCATGACGTGTATCGCGACACCGACGGCCTCGACGGGTATGTCAGCTTGGAAGTCTCGCCTCATCTCGCGCACGATACCGATGCCACGATGGCCGAGGCCCGACGCTATGTCGAGCGAGTGAATCGGCCCAACCTCTACATGAAAGTTCCGGCGACGGATGCCGGGATCCCGGCCATCGAACAACTGCTCTTCGAGGGTATCGCGGTCAATATCA
>NZ_JBLYIG010000045.1:0-5408 GCF_049222245.1 Nitrospira sp. BLG_2
TGAGCGTACAGAGCGACCGCATACAGATAGGGCTGCCCGTTGGGAGAGCGATATCTGATACGGATCACCGCGTCCGCCAACACATCCATGCGCCGTTGCGCAAACGCCCAAAGAAGCATGTAGCCGAATCGCTTGGTGAACTCTTTCCATTCTCCCAGCGCAAAGGACCCGGTCGTCACCTCCATCTCTCGGCGCCATTCCGACGTAACGGCAAGCAAGGCATCCGCATCAGCTTGCGACATGGCGATTCCGCAGCCGGCCCATACGGCCTTTTCGGACGCATGGATGTTCGGATCATGAAGGACCCGGGTCAGCAACGGATGGTCCGCCGCAAGATCCTTGGTGAATTCTCCGCCTGACAGAACCAGTCTCGTTCCATCACCGAGCGATCGCACGACTACATCCTGCCCGGGTTTTGGCGGAGAGGTCGGTTTGAGTAGATCGAGATAGGAATGTTTCAGGGGATCGAGCCACTGCCGTTCCTCTTCGGGAATGTGTTCGGTGATGACGTCCCGCAGCTGTTCGATAAGCGTCAGCTGTCCGTCATCCGGGTAATAATCGCAGAACAGGTACAGGCTCGCCAGTTCTATTTCCTGCTCAAACGGCGCCACAAGCCGTCCTGCGTCTCCTTCCACATACGGCTTGAGCGCGCGTGCCTGTGCCAACTCCCGTTGCAGCCTGAATTCCGGCTTGCGCGAAAGGCTTTCCAGGCGGGAGAGCACTCCATTAAGAGACGGAGGCCGCGGGGTCCAAAATCCTACCGCCTGATCACTCACGGGCTTTCTGGATTTCCTTCATCATGATTGTTTCGGCCTCGAGCCAGTCGCGGAGGGCATGCCCATCTTGACGGCCACGCTGTTCCCAGAGCTCGTACGCTTTATCCGAGATCCGCTCCCGCATGCCACCCGGCATTTCGATGGGCTTCTCGGCAAGTCTCGTTGCGGAGGTGAGCCGGCCTTTGACTGTCCCGGTTGTCGTCTTGCGCGTTCCCATGATTGCTCCTCGATTAAACAT
Organism: Nitrospira sp. BLG_2; assembly: GCF_049222245.1. Lineage (NCBI taxonomy): Bacteria > Pseudomonadati > Nitrospirota > Nitrospiria > Nitrospirales > Nitrospiraceae > Nitrospira > Nitrospira sp. BLG_2. Next base: position 1,015 of record NZ_JBLYIG010000045.1, read on the forward strand.
TGATGGGCATCGACTGCCCCGAAAGGACACGGCGATGACTCGACGGTAACTTCGCGTTCCGGACTGTGAGAACAGGGCATGAGGATCGACGGATGACGGACTCCGCGACACTGCCGAACAACGCATGAGACAAACCACGGCGTCCGTGAGTTCCGATGACAATCATGTCGACCGACTGAGCTCGGGCCGCCTCAAGAATAGAATCAGCCGGCAGCCCGCCGGAAATCAGCGAGTCGGAATCAAGGCCGGCGGAACCGAGCGCGGAGACAAGATCCGATAACCGCTTCATGACGGCTCTCTTGCTCGATTCCCGCTGCGCCGTGCGGGGAAGGGTAAAATCCAGGCCGTACGACACCGGCTCCAGTACATGAAGGAGTTTCAGCGAAGCGTTCGATCGTTGCGCGATCAACGCGCCATACTCCAAGGCATCGAGCGAACAGTCCGAAAAATCGACGGCTACCAGTATTCGCTTCAGCGTGGCGCTCGACTCGGCGGTGTTCGGGCCTCCATCTACGCTTTGTTTTTTCACAGGCACCGTCAAGACGGGACAGGGAGCCATGCGAATAATTCGCTCAGCCGTGCTTCCCAGCAAGATGTGTTCGAGGCCCGTCTTCCCTCTCGTGCCGACCACAATCACATCGGCCCCTCGGGTCCTCGCGACGGCCAACACTTCCTCGCTCGGGATTCCCGTGGCGAGAGACGACTCCACGGAAACCCCGAGAGCGACCGCTCGCGCCTTCAGATCGACCAATTTTGTCGTCACCTCCTTCATCAAGTCATCCAGATACAGTCGGTTCACCGCGTAGTCGGGATCCATCCCCGGAGGAAATTCCATAACGCTCATCACGGTCAACGAGGCTCCCAATGACTTGGCCAACACGCAGGCATGGGCCTCCGCCGCCGCCGATCCATGCGACCCGTCCGTCGCGAAGAGCAGTTTCAGTTCCTCGGACGCGCTCACACTGCCTCCGCGCTCAACAAGAGCAGCTCTCCGCTCATCGTCGGATGAATCGAACATCGGAAAACGTGCCGCCCCGGCCGTGTCATATCGAAGCGGATGGCGGTTTCCCGTTTCGGATCAAGAAAGACGCCCCCGACGCCTCGTCCGTACACGATGACGCCGTCCTTTTCAATCTGTGTCGGAATTCCTTCAAACACGGTCGAGCTGAAATCGTGCCGTTCCGCGTCATCATTCCGCACCTTGATGACGGTTGGAAATCCCAAACGCAACGGATTTTGCTTCGTCATGAAACGAAAATCCTTGATCGTCACGTCCACCACCTGTTCGGATTGTGCCAGAATGACCGCGCCATACATCCAGGCCAGAAAGGCCATGGACGCAATCGTTCCCCATCTCCGCCACTGCATTCGATGTTCTCCCATAGTCATGATCTCCTCCTTCGGTTCGTTAGCGTGTCGATTTCGGCCGTGAGACGGGTGTGGCAAGCGGTACGGTCAGTACGGGACAGCCCGCTGTACGAACAACTTTTTCCGCCGTGCTGCCGAAGAAAATCTTGTCCACACTGCCGGACCGGCCGCCGTAGCTTCCCATCACGACCAGATCGATATTCCGCGTGCGCGCAACTTTGGCGATCTCGATGAAGGGCGCCCCCTCCACGATCACGCGTGTAATTTTGATACCCGTCGCTACGCTGGATTCCAACAACTCCCTTACTTTTAGCCGTGCATGATGGCGTAAGCGGCGGCGCTGTGGAGCGGCGTCGGACGGAACAGCCAACAAACCCAATCGATTGAATGCGGCAAGCGCGCTGGTGTCGATCACGTGCAGAACGAGCAACGTCGCCCCGGACAATCGCGCGACCTGACAGGCAACCCGGAAAGCCTCGTCTGAACAGGGCGAAAAATCCACGGGAACCAGGATGGTCTTGAAGAGATCAGTATCCTGCTTCATGAACGATCCTCCTGACCAGGAATTCGAGCAAGGGCAATGCCATCGACAAGAGCTGATGGCTGATAGCTGTCGGCTTGAAGACGCTACGGATTTGTTACTTGGCTCGTGCCATCGGCTATTGCTCCGTCTCCGCAAGCAGGGGCTCTCTGCTACAACGGCCGTCTGTCTCCTGTAGCAGAAGGCGTCAGCAGACGTAATGGATAAAGGGTACGGAGCGAGAAAATTTCCCGGTAACGTGTCTTTCCTCTTCGCTCCATACGCCTCACCCCTTCTGCGATGATCTCTTCTTGAACGGCATTGGACTTGCTGAAATCATCCTCGGCAAGCAACGGGGAAAAGAATGGCACGGGCTCACTGGCTTTTTCTTGGAGCGATAAGTTGTGGACACAACTCGCCGGAGAAGCGTCAGTCAGGGCATCCATCGGCACGATTGTCGCAGTGATTGTCGCAGTGATGGCAGCCGCCGGCTAGGGTTGGTGCGCCTCGGAGCAGATCCCGCTCTGGCCAGTGGACCGGTAACGACCGTCGTCCAAGACATGCTGCGTGTGGGGATTTATCTGATTATCGCGACAGTCCTACTACCCTTACGATTTTGAGTGATGTGAAGCGAACCATCAGATTCACAGCTGGAAGGTGACGCCATGAAAATTTTGCTCACAGCCGACGGTTCCGATCATTCGTATGAGGCGGTTCGATCCCTTAAATATCTCTCTCGTGCCGATGAACTGCACATTGTACACGTGCTCGATGTCCCGAGCCCGGCCTATCCCATGATGATGCCGGAAGTGGCGCAAGAACTGTATGAGACGGTCGAGCGAAACATGCACGACGATGGGACTCGTTTGTTGGATCGCATTGTGTCGTTGCTTCCCTTGGATGTCGGGCCGGTCACGAAGCATCTGGTCGTCGGATCTCCTGCTGATCAAATCGTGACGTTGGCTGAGCAACTTACAATAAGGCTGATTCTCATGGGTACCCGAGGCCTTGGACCGATCAAGGAACGGCTCATAGGAAGTGTCTCCCACCGCGTGCTGACGTTCGGGCCCGGCACGAAATTCATTCTTCCCGGTCCCTTGAAAACGCTTCATCAAATTTTGCTTCCCCTACAAGGCAACTATGATGCAGACCATGCCCTCGCCTTCCTTCAACAGAAACCCTTTCGCGAGCCCCCCATTATTACTCTGTTCACCGTCCTTCCCCATACCAGGCCTCCCTGGCCGATAGATGCGGTCTCGGCCGAGCACATGGAAATCCACTCCATCCGCAAGGCAAACGACTTTTTAGAGGAGACGGCAGCCAAACTCAATCCCTGGGGTTACCAGACCCGCGTAAAGACCGCGTTGGGTACTCCGGTTGATGCGATTCTTCAGGAAGCTAAGGCTTTGAATCCGGACCTTATTCTTGCGGGATCCCGGGGACGCCGCGGCGTCACCCGCATGGTGCTCGGCAGTGTTTCACATGCTCTGTTGCACCAGGGGACTTACCCGCTCATGATTTTCGGTTGATTGCCGGAAGGGAGCGCACCATGCCGATGTACGACTATAAGTGCCTCGCCTGCGGAAAGGAGTCGTTGATCGTGGTGACATTGAAGGAGCATGAGGCCGGGGAAGTGACATGCCCCGCCTGCGGCGGCAAGAAGCTGCAGCAGCTCTTCAGCCCATTTATCGCACACACAACAAAGAAAAGCTGACGCCATGTTCACGATTTCCCAGCGGTTCCCGCGGCATCGATTCTTTGCGGCCAAACTCTGCGCGATCATTATTCTCGGCAGTACGATCATACCCCCCTCTCTTGGGGCCCAGGACTATCCTCCTGACCGCGCACGCGGAAAGGCCGTGTACGATCGGCATTGTCAAAACTGTCATGGATCAAACGGTCGAGGCGACGGGCCTGCCGCCGCTTCCTTGAATGTTCCGCCGACGAATTTTTCGCGGTTTCGATCGTTCATCAAATCGGATGAAGAGCTGATGCGGACCATCGAGCACGGCATTGTCTTCAGCCCGATGCATTCGTGGCGCGGCCGGCTCACCGATGGAGAAATGCAGGACGTTGTGGCGTACATTCGCGTATTGTCGCAATATGGACAATGACAAGATCATGCCCGAGCTCAACAGACGTCAGATTGCCCGGCTTCGCAAGCTTTCGCATGATTCCCCTCACACCGCGTGATGCGTTGCTCCTCGCCGACCCAGAATGATTTCCTACCAGGAGGGGCTAGGGATCAATGCCCAAGCGGTAGGCCGTGTGCCGAGCCTATGAAGGAGATACGAATGAAGAGACTCTCTGCGCTGATCACGATCGCGGGAATCATCGTTCTCATCGGACTCACCGCCACGTGGGCCCAGGCGGCCGGTCCATCCGCTTCCAACGCAACGCTACCCGTGGGCCCTCTCTGTAAAAGCCTTTACAAGAAAAAGCCCGTCCCGGCCAAAACATTGAAAGCCCTCGTCCGCTCACATGAACTATGGGTGGAGTACCGAGG
>NZ_JBLYIG010000046.1:0-5681 GCF_049222245.1 Nitrospira sp. BLG_2
TGCCGGGGTTATGAAACTGACCGGTTGGTCCATAAAAAAGCTCCGTCCCTTTTCAAGGACGGAGCTCCTTCGAACATGCAATTTTTACATTATGCTTGGATAACGTTTCCGCTATGCATTCACAATGTTTCCATTGCTTGCTCTGATCATACATTATCGCGTTTCTATAGCGATTGATACGCGGAAAACCCCTCAATCTCGTAGTCGTTCTGCGCGACATTCGGCAACTTATTGTGCCGCTTTCATCTTTGAACCATGAGCCGAACCATCTCCTTATCAATTGCCTTATCTCATGCAGCGTGTTGTCGTAGGACGCCGAGTCAAGGCCATGATGTCATCCTTCCAACCAAGCGAGAACGTTTCAACTGCGTCGCTCTTCTTTCCCATCCGCCGTCAATTGATCCGCCATAATTCGCTCGCCGACACGCAACCGCCGCACATTCAGCTCATCAATGTCCAATGAACGGATCCGAGCACGCCCAATAGCGACGCGGCGAATAGCCAGGCTCCCGATCGCCAATGCGCCGATGGCCATTGCGCCCAACGCGAATGCGCCGGACGCCAGAGCACCGATTGCCACCGCGCCGGCAACATGGCTCTTTACGCGGACAGGTTCGGCCGGCCCGACATCGGCTCCCGACTCTTTCATTTTTTCGCTGACCCTCCCTATTCACGCCGCATTCGCGGGATTGATGCCTGTAGACGGCTTATGGTTTGGTGAGCAACTCAAGCAGATGACCGCTCGGATCACGGAAGTAGACGCCGCGGCCGCCATTCCAGTCATTCAGCTTCCGGTTGTCCGCATCCCATGGATGGCTGCCGTACGCCAACCCGGCTTTCCGTATTCGGTCAAAGATAGCGTCGAATTCATCATCGCTGACGTGGAACGCATAATGATGCTCGTCGAACGAATCATCTTGGTCAAAATCGAGCGTAAGCCTGTCGTTTACCCTGACCGGAGCAAAATGTCCGGACAGGCCTTCATACCGGAGCCCGAAGATATGGGCAAAAAAGCGCGCTGCCTCTTCCTTGTCGTGCGAGGGCACAATTGTATGGTTGAGTTCGATAGTCATGAATGGTCCTCATGGATATCCGAGATTCCACGCTCGATGAACGTCGACAGCTCACGCATGCTGTGTACAAAGCGTGTTTTCCAATCAGGCTGCGATGCAAAATGAAAGGGATTCTCCAGAGACTTCCGGTAAAGATGGAGCGTCGCCTGCGCCCATTCATTGGCGCCATCCATGCCGTCTCGAGCGCAGAGCATTGTTAACCGCATTCGTTCACTCATCGTGTTGCCATGCAGGATAAGCGGGTCGGTTCCGGGCGATTGTGTTATCAGCCAAACACGATGATTCGTGGACTCAACTCGCAGCGTCCCTAGCGGACGGGGACGAAGAAGAGGATCCGGCCACGATCGTGAATTGGCGATCTATTGTCCGCTCCGGTTCGAAGAATCTCCAAGAACGTGTGCGGCGATTTCATGCGGCCCTCTCCATTTCTTCCAAGTCTATGCGAAACGAGAGATACTTCAACAGATCCTTGAGCACGATCACCCCCACGAGCCGATCGCCTTCGAGAACCAGTAGCCGGCTCGATCTCGTCTTGATCATCTGAGCCAATGCCTTGGCGGCATCCCTGTCGGCTTGCACGGTCTTTTCCGGGGAACAGGCTTCCATGATATCCGCCACGCTCTTGTTCGGCCATTCTACCCGCGATAGATTTCCCACGTGCTTTTTGGAGACGCAGCCCATCACTTTCGTGCCGTCCAGGACGGGAAACATGTCGTGCAAGTACCGATAGAGGTAGTCGTCCACCAATGACTGCACGGAAAGGTCGGGCGGGACGGTGACCGGATCGGGAGACATGAACCGCCGGACCGATTCACCGTGTAATGCCCGGTTCACCAGCATCTGTTGGTAGGTCTGACCGGCGGCGCCGTAGAGGAAGAAACCGATCAAGGCATACCACAATCCCCCCACGAAGTTGCCCGTAAAGAAGTTGAACCCGCCCAATACCATCAGGATAATGCCGAATCCTGAACCAAATCGGGCGGCGAGTCTCGTGGCCCAATGAATATCGCCGGTCCATGCCCACAGCGCCGACCGAAACACGCGGCCACCATCCAGTGGAAAGGCGGGGACCATGTTGAAAATCGCCAGAAGCACATTGATGAAAGAAAGATAGCCGACAATTCCGCTTGCCGGCTCCGGCCAGCCGACTGCTTTTCCCCCTTGCATCGCTCCGTACAATAGGAGAGCCAACACCAGGCTGGACAGAGGCCCGACTATTGCCATGAAGAATTCAGACTTGGGATTCGGGGGCTCCTCTTCCATGTGGGCGACTCCACCGAAGATAAAGAGCGTGATGCCCTTCATCTGAATGCCGAACCGCCGGGCCACCAATGAGTGGGACAATTCGTGGAAGATCAACGAGCCGAACAGACCGATGGCGCCTAAAATTCCCATTCCCCAATATTGGGCGGGCGATAGATGCGAATATTGGAAAGGGAAATAGCCGGTGGCCAGCGACCAGGTGATGAGCAAAGCCAGAATAAGCCAGCTCATGTCCGCCTGGACTTGGAAGCCGAACAGCCGAAACAGATTGATGCTTTTTCCAAACATAGGGTCAGCTTATGAAGCCTGTGAGACCGGCACGATCATCGGGGCATAGCGAGCCAGCGCCGCTATAGCGAGGCCGACAAGCAGCACCCAAAACAAGAACCCTAGACCGGCTACCGTCGTTGCGGTCCGCTCTTCCTGCACGGCTGAAGCGGGAGACGGCTCTCCCGTTCGCCTTGGTGGGGGAGGCGCAGCGGCCCAGAACAACGCGATAAAGATCGCGACAAACAAGAACGGCATCCAATACACGCCGATCAGCGGAGGGCCGACCGGTGTCACCCATAGTCCACCGGCCCAGATGGCAAGAAAAAACAGTATAAATACCGGCCATATGCTCCGTCCTCCACGTTCGCCGGTAAATGCTATCAGACCGCAGATCACGAAAAACGCCAAAATTAACGATACGATGATCTCGACCATTTCCGGATTTCCTCCTCCTTCCCGATTATCCAGAGCTCCTTGACAACACTCTTCCGCTTGCGGCAACGAGTCCGCCTCATACTGTTGGGCGGATGTTCCTATGTATTCCGAGCACGCCGCTTCAAGCGACCTCACCGTGAGATTGAGCACTCTGTACGGTGCTCCGTATCGCAACCTCAATACGCCGCTTCACTCCTTCGGGGTCGTCTACACCGCGAAATCGAAGAGTCGGTCGTCTACTCGATAGCGCGATTACCGTCCCGATGCCAAACAGTGACGCGATCGGTCCCTGCCGGATTTCCACTTGTTCAACATCACTAAAATCCATCCTGCCCACCTCACGACCTGTGTAGCCGTTCCGGACAACAAGGCGAGTGGATAAGATCTCATAATGGCCCCAGCGCCGTATGACCACCGCGGTACCGAGTAGAACGACTGCCCCGACCGCCCAGCCGATCCATCCCGAAAATCCAAATCTCCCAAAGAGCCATCCTCGCCAAGCTACGAGGCCGGCCATGAGATAGAGCCAACTGAACTGGCGCCAGGACGGATAACCGGACCAAAGAATGGATTCCTTCACAAAAAACCTAGCGTTTAGCCACCAGACTAAGGCGCGGGCCTGCCTCCGGCTCCTAGACCTTACCGTTCACTTATCCACTCACATATCGTCTCGCCACCCGCGCACAGCACCAGTCCGCAAGAGAACGAGCCCGTCCAGTCCACCCCGGCACTGGCTTTTTCAGTCAAGCAGGTCTCTCGGGTGCCATGCAACTAGGCAATCCTCTAGAACGAATCTACGGCGGGGGTGATGTCTACGAAGCAGCGATGCTCTTAGTAATTGGCATACAGCACATCACGTGTCCAGGACCCATGCAGACGGTCGAGGTGGAGCCTAAACAATGCCATCAGGTGTACCGTAAGGTATCGTTCGGACAAGGACGCGCCAACGTTTGTCACATCAAGAGATTCGGGGTGCACCTAGTCCACAAGAGAACCTTTATATCCTATGGTTTCAGCAGATTGAATTTCCTTATAGGAGCAAATGTATGGCAAGGAAATGGTTGCAGGGGGCTCTGTACCGTCGTGCATGGGGCTTGTTGAAAGATACGGCAACGGCCTGGTCCGAGGACAGAGTTCCCCGCCACGGCGCTGCGTTGGCTTATTACACCGTGTTTTCCATCGTGCCGCTCTTGGTTGTCGTCATTGCGATCATTGGAATGATCTTCGGACGCGAGGCGACAGAGGGTTACATCCTCGACCAAATTGCCAGTGTGATAGGGGCGCAAAGCGCTGAGGCCCTCAAAGAAATGCTCCAACGGGCGAACCAGCCAAGCACCGGTATGGTGGCCACCGTGACGGCGACCGCCACCTTGCTGTTGGGCGCCTCGGGTGTCTTTGGTCAGCTCCAAGACTCGCTGAACAGCATTTGGGGCGTGGAACCCAAAGAAGGACGGGGCATCTGGGGGATCGTCAAAGACCGGTTCATGTCCTTCTCCGCCTTGCTCGGTACGGCTTTTCTGCTCCTGGTTTCATTGATTCTCAGCGCGGGGCTGGCTGCCGTCGGAGAGTGGCTTGGGGGATGGTTGCCCGCTCCGGAAGTCGCGCTCCACCTTCTCGAACTCGCGGTGTCTTATGCCTTGATCACCGGTCTGTTCGCCATGATGTTCAAGGTGTTGCCCGATGCGCGGGTGGCCTGGAGTGATGTGTGGATCGGCGCGGGGCTCACGGCGTTGTTGTTCACCGTCGGCAAATTCGCCTTGGGACTCTATCTCGGGAAAAGCGATATCGGTTCGGCCTATGGAGCGGCGGGGTCTTTGGTCATCCTGCTCGTATGGGTGTATTACTCCGCGCAGATTTTTTTATTCGGCGCTGAATTTACGCAAATCTATGCCAAAGCCGTTGGGCGCAAAATTTCTCCCGATGAGGACGCGACAGTGGCCGATCCGGAGAAAGCTCAAGGCAAAGCCCAAGGCCATGAGCAACCGGCCGTCGCCTTTCCATCTTTCAGCGCTGCGACCCTTGCACCGGCGCATGCGACATTCGATTCAGGTTACCGCGGGGACGAGGGAGTGCCACGAGCCGGAGCCGACCGATGGATCGCTGTGGCCATGCTGGCCTGGACGCTCATTCAACTGTTACTGGCGCCTTCGAGAAAGTCCATCCTGCATGGTGACCGCCCGAACAAATCGCTGTAAGCGGACAGGCACCCTGTCTTTTTTAGGCGAGGGCCGGCTGAAGGCCGGTCTTGTCCACGGAGGGGAGTCGCATGAACATGCGACCTGAGTCATGCGACATCGGGGCAGACAATGTGCGCGGAATCCCCTTATCGATCGAACGGCAAGCCGGTTCTTGAGATATGCGGTTCTCAAGAGGAAGGGGATCGCTATACCTCATTTGTTCATTCCGCGCTCCGAGGGTTTCCGGTTCGGTCGTTCAACGGATGGATCAGCGGGCGAGAGCCGAATCTCTTGATCCTCATGATTCAACGCCAGCCCACTGCCGGCTTTCAACGTATAGCGAGTGGCGTCTTGGCGGACATCAATCTCAAGACTCTGTCCTTGAAATGCGAGTCTGAATCGAAGACAGTCCAACTGTTCCGGCAAGGCCGGCCGAAAGCTCAGTCTGCCGGAATAGTCGCGC
>NZ_JBLYIG010000047.1:0-13394 GCF_049222245.1 Nitrospira sp. BLG_2
TTGCGTCCCTGGCTCTGTCTCGTCGTCGTTCGCAAGCAACATGACGTGACTTTGCGCGTAGACCGTCATCTCCCCTTGCCTGTCCTTGAGATCAAGGCTCACGCGGCACACGAACTTCCGGATCTGGCTGAATCCTGGGCCTGGGCCCATGCGCAAGTCGCCGGAAGCGCGCGTAACAAGGACTTGCTCGAAAAGTCGCTCGGCGGCGATCCCTCGCTCACTCTTTCGCGCTTGTTGTGTCCGCGTCGTCTCGATCCGCTCACGGATTATGTCGCTTGTGTTGTGCCTACCTTTGAGTCGGGAAGAAAGGCCGGACTGGGTTTAACGATCCAGCGCGATGGCGAACAAGACGAGGAGAAAGAGTTATTACCGGCATGGACCCCTCAGGCCGATGCCGTGACGTTGCCCGTCTACTTCCACTGGGAGTTTCGCACCGGCACCGGCGGCGACTTCGAAGCCCTAGTGAAACTGCTGAGCGCGCGGGATTTGCGGGACATACCAAAGGTCGGCAAGCGACTCGTGGACATCAGCGATCCGGACTTCAACATCGCCCTGCCGGCCGGCACAACGCTCGAGCTTGAAGGCGCGTTACGTGTTGTCGGCGCATCAACAGCAGAGTGGCAAGAGACGACTCGCGCGCCCTTTCAGAGAGAGTTGAAAAAGATTCTCGATGCTCCCTGGCTCGCGATGCAGAACGACCGTGACGAAGACCCCATCGTTGCACCACCGATATATGGCTGCTGGCAAGCGGCGCGTCACACGGTGAACTTGCCTCAGCCGTCTCCGGCACCGGCAGCATGGCTGGACGAGCTGAATCTGGATCCGCGACATCGATCTGCGGCGGCGCTGGGAACCCACGTCGTGCAAACGCAGCAAGAAGAGCTGATGGCGTCGGCGTGGGAACAACTCGGCGAGATCGATCGCATCAATCAGTTGCGCCGGCAGGCCCAGCTGGCCCGTGCCGTGAATACGGTCTACTACACGAGACACTTCAGCCGATTCTCCGACGAAACGCTGTTGAAAGTGTTCGGCGTAGCCCAATCTCGAGTCCTCGTGGAAACCACCGGCGTGAACAACGTCACGACGCGAGCGTTATTGTCGCAGGCGATCTCGCGGTCGGTTATTCCTGATCGCATCGTCTCGGCGCCGATGCGACGATTGACGAGCCCGCGCAACCGAGTCAGCGCTCGATTCCAAGCTGTCGGCGCCGCGCCGATCGCCCTCGTCGCCAGACTCAATACGACCGCTCCGGTCTTGGCTTTTCGAGCGAACGACGCCGCGTTGATTTCCATCAACCTTGTGGCCGCCAGAGCCCAGGGATTGGCCGCGCAATTGAACGACGCGATTCGGTTTGAACGGACTCTTGCGGCCTTGAACAGCGCGCCTCCCCTGGCGGACTACACGCACATTCCCGAGGGGCAGATCCGGACGTTACTCGACTTCACTCGAGGAGCCGACAACAATCCTGCCGCTGCGGTCTTTCGTGAGGCCGCGAAGGACCATCAACGCTATATGGCCGGAGCTTTTGCACCCTCTCCATCCGAGCAAGCGCCGACAATCCAACTGGCGGATACAAGGAAAGCGCTGCTGCAAAGCATCGTTCCGGCGATGACCATCAAGAGGCGAATGGACTTCTCTGTCCGGTTGGCATCCGACGCCAACAAGACCGACGATCCACTTGAACCGGTGATGGACACTCCCGATTTTCCACAGCCGATGTATGAAGCGCTGCGGGATCTCTCTCAGGATTACCTGCTGCCGGGCTTGGAGCATGTGCCCGCAAACACTGTCACGTTGCTCGGCACCAATCCGAAGTTCGTCGAATCGTTCATGGTGGGACTCAATGCTGAGATGGCCCACGAAATGCTGTGGCGCAATTATCCGACGGATCAGCGCGGCACGTACTTTCGGCGATTCTGGGACACGTCCGTCGGCAGCGACGAACCCGACCTCGAACCGATAAGCATGTGGGAGGATCGCGAACTGGGCAGGAACAGCGCGGACACCGGCGGGAAGTTGGTCTTACTGATTCGCGGCGAGCTGCTCAAACGGTACCCGAATTCAGTGATCTATGCGGTGGCTGCCGTGCCGAAAAACCAACGATTAACACTTTCGAAGAAGCCTGAGGACGAACGATATCCACTTTTCCGCGGAACACTGAAACCCGATGTTACGTTCCTCGGTTTCGATCTCACGGAAGCAGAAGCCAAAGGCGAACCACCGCACAATCCCGATGGGTGGTTCTTTGTGATTCAGCAACAACCCACTGAGCCCTGCTTCGGAATGGACGCGGCGGATTTCACGAAAGACCCGCCGGCATTGACCGCTACCTGGAACGAATTGAGCTGGCGACACATGGTCCGGACAGAAGAGGGCTTGAAAGCCTTGTCGCATGTTTCTCTCGATTCGATTATGAGTGTGGTGCCGAACATCGACACGCAAACCATCGACAAGGCGACGTGGGGGAAGAACTCTTCGCACCTCGCGTACATCACGTTGCAGCGTCCGATGCGCATTGCCATTCACGCCAGAGAAATGATGAAGAAGGTCTAGATTTAGCATGGCAACTCCGAACCCTCCCATTCCCAACATCCTCAACACTCCTGAACTTGGAGCTGAGCTTGCGGCCGGTCCCGCGCGTCCGCTGGTCCTCTTTCCGGTTCGGCTCGAGACCCGATTCTTTTCTCAAGCCGACGGCACGTCGGAGCTTCGTGTGCGTGTATATCCGGACAAGATCCACAATGATTCTCACGAACCTGAATTGACCGAGGACGAGCTGATCTGGGGAACACACTTTTGGGAACAGACGTGGCGAGCGGCCGGCAATGAGGAGCGGGAAAAGGCTGCGTGGCGGCAGCTTGCGGACAGGCTGGATCCCCAGCGCGCCGCGTGGGTCGCGCGAACACTCACGCCGCTCAACCCCGATGATCGTCCCGATGATCCGGTCAACACCTGCGGGGCGTTGCCGAAGCCGGTGCGCTTCCCCTCCCCCGAGCGGAAGAAGGAATCGTGGACACGGGCGCCACACAGTGACGTCCTGCCGGACTTTTGGACCGTACTGGGTTACAAAGGCGACAGGCTCGTGGTCAACGTCAAAAGCGGGCCGATAGCCGATCCTTTGGCGACTGGTCCAAATCCTTCGCCGGCCGCGAACGTCGATGCCTCCGGCATCGACGAAGACATGAAGTGGATGGTTGATTTCGCGGCCGCTGAAGCGAAAGGAATGGCGATTCGCGCCAAACTCCCGCAAACGGACGCTGCCGCCGGTCTCGATTTTGTGCTCGTGATCGGAGTCAAGGACTCGCCCGGCAAGTCCGCGCAACTGCTCACCGATCTGTTCAATGCCCATCGCTACACGGACGGGCTCGGCTTCATTCGCCAGGGCACGCCTTCCAACAATACACAGGATGCGCCCTCGGGATTTCGTTCCAGCGATCCGGGTCATGAAGCCGGCCATCTCGCGGAACTTCACGAAACCACCGCTAAACAATCCGGGACCAATGGCGCTCTGCTCGCGCAAGCTTTGGGACTGACAACCGATCCGCTCTTCGCCCATCTGCCCAATGCCGCGCTCACCGAACAGCTTGACGCGCGGCACATGAACACGGCGCTCTGGCAAGCGACGTGGGGGTACTTTCTTTTGCAGATGCTGGGATCAAGCGCAATCGGAGGCGAAAGCCCGTTATCGGAATCTGACATCGCCTGGACTCGCAATCATTTCCTTCAATACGTGCGAGCCGGCGGACCGCTGCCGGCTATTCGAGTTGGGAAACAACCGTATGGCGTTCTTCCCGTCACGTCACTCACCAGCTGGAAGGCCAGGATGGACGGGGGAGATGAGTTCAATCGCGACAAGGTTTTGCATGGTTTGCTGATCAAGCTGCGGGAAATCTGGCGCCGCAATGTTCAGGAGGTGCCGCGGCTGGGCCGAACCGATGAGGTCGACGGTAACGGTCTCGACAAGGATCTTCCCGAGGTGCTCAGCATGGATGCGCTCTCTTCCAGCTATTCCATACGACAACTGCTGGGACGCCATTATCTCGACAACTTGTTGGTCTTCCTCGGCGCCGATTTCTTCCTCGATGTGTGGGAGCTCGAGCTTCCCGACGTTCCTCCCATGGAAGAGCCTCCTCCGATCGAGGACCCGCCTGAAGACCTGGCTCCGCGTTTTCGCGCCCAGTGGATCAGGCAGCAACAGGCCATGCGCCAAGCTTTCATCCGGCAACAAGAGACGATCCAGCGCAACGCGAGACGAGCGCGACAGGAAGCCATCAATCGCATCAACGCAAAGCGAGACGCGGTCCCGGAGTGGTGGGCGGCCCAGGAGCGGTTAACCGCAACCGTATTGGGCCACCTTGGCATTACGTGGAAACCGCGAATGGCTCGTTCCGTGTTTTCCTCCGCCACTGCCACACTCAACGGCACGCTGGTTCAAGCCGATGGAAATCCATCCCTTTCACCGAACTACATTGAATCACTGCTCGCCTTGCGTGACCTGGCCAAGGAAGCGTGGTTTCAAGATGACACATTCGAGCAGCCGGCGCCACACACGTTACTTCACTTGCTTTTGCGACATTCGATGTTGCTGGAATACGCGTCGGCTGCGTCGCATCTCTTGATCAAACGGAATCTGTCGGCGCCGGCCTTGCAGCGTGAACAGGAGCTCCTGGGCATGCAGGCGAGGCCGACCGTTCCGACCATTTGGGACCGGCTGAAGACCGACATTGTCCTCCCGGATGGGCCGAAACCGGTCGGGCAGTACTTGATCAACTTCTCTCCCAGCGGCGAGCCCGATGTCGCAAGGGAACCCGATCTCAAACCATTGAGTGAATTTCGCGAGAGCCTGGCTCACCTGAAGTCACTCGATGTCGACACACTTGAACAATTGATGACCGGGACGCTCGATCTGTGTTCACACCGGCTTGATGCTTGGATCACTTCCTTTGCGACCAAACGCTTGGAAGAGATGCGGCAGACCGATCCGAGCGGAGTTCTGTTGGGGAGCTATGGGTGGGTGATGAACCTGAACGCAGTCGAACCCCAGTCGCAAGCTCCCACACCTCCAGGCGAACAAGCACCGGTGTTTGAAGCGGCAAGGAATCCCGGCTTCGTTCACACGCCATCCCTGACTCAGGCGGCCACGGCGGCAATTTTGCGCAGCGGTCACCTGGCGCAGTCGCGTGGCGGCGCCGTGAACGATCTCTTGGCTATCGATTTGTCGTCGGAGCGAGTGAGGCTCGCGACATGGCTGCTCGATGGTGTGCGTCAAGGACAACCACTCGGTGCATTACTGGGTTATCGCTTCGAACGACGGTTGCAGGAGATACGCAAAGCGCAGTTCATCTCCGTCTTTCGCGAACTCGCGCCGCTGGTCGCGCGGAAACTCGAATCTGGCCGGCAGACGGCATCGGTCGAGTCGCTTGCCGCCAACAACGTCGTGGACGGACTGGCACTGATGCGTCGGTGGGAAAAAGGCAAGGAGGGAACGTCGTCTCTGCCATGGACCATGGACACCATTCCGTTCGGGCAAATGGTCAACCAGAAAACACCCGCGCTGCCTCCATTTGATCCGAACAACGCCGACTTCAACGCGCTGAAAGCGGAGCTCGAATTCCTGGAACTAGCCGTCGATGCCGTCAGCGATGCCCTCATGGCGGAGAGCGTGCATCAAGTCGTACGTGGAAATCCCCTGCGCGCGGCGAGCACTGTGGAAGCGGTCGCCGGAGGCGAGATTCCCCCGCCCGAGCTCGAAGTCGTGAAAACACCACGCACGGGCGTCGCACTCACGCATCGCGTCGTGTCCTTGTTTAGTGGCGAGCCGCAACTCTCCACTCATTGGTCTGCGATGTCGTCTCGCGCTACAGCCGAACCGCACCTGAATGCCTGGGCCGCGAGGCTGTTACCAAATCCGGCAAAAGTACGATGCCTGATCGACCGGCTCGACGCAGTCACTGGAAATGTGTTGGAGACGAAAGAGATGCGCTTGGACCAGCTGAGCCTGGCTCCCCTCGACTACATCTATGCTCTGGAGGGGGGGAAGGGCGGACAGCAAGCGGAGATCGAGCAGCGGCTGTTGTTACAGGTGATGAGTCGGTCTGATGGCTTCGCGGCTGGCTCCCTACTGCGTATCAATCCAGGACGAATGCCGGAGTGGAGCATCGGTGATTTGAGTTACGGTGAATTCGGCGAAGCACTGCGGGTAACGAGACGGTTGCTCACGAGCGGGCGGGCGTTGGATGGGGAAGACCTGAATCCGCCTGACCGCACGGCTGATGCCGGTATCGACATTGACGAGGTGAATCAACGGGCGTCCGCTGCCGTAGCTGCGTTGCAGCGGGTCCTCGACGATTTGAACTCGCAAGTCGCTTCACCCGGCGATCTCAACGAATTGCGCACATTGCTTCTCCGCTCGGCATCGTTTGGTATAGCCGGCGCGGTGCCGCTGTCTGCCGGTGACTCGGCGACTGACCGCGAGGCGGTTCTGTCACAAGCGGCATCAATCCGCAAGGAGTTGGCCCAGCGCAAGGAGCAACTGGACGCGCTCACCGCCCTGTCGGTTGAGGACCAGTTGAAACATGCGCTTTCTCGTCTACAAATCGTATTTGGCAAAGCGTTCATCGTGCTGCCGCGCTTCAGGCCCTCGAACGTCGAGGAACTTGAGAAGGCTTTGGCCGGCAGCGACACGGTTCAAGGCAACGATCCACTCGTTGCTCCGACGTGGTTCCAGCGAATGGCTCGGGTGCGTGACGGAATGTCGAACCTCGGCGCCGTGCTCGGTTATTCAGAAGCCCTCAACACAGGTGAAAAATTGCAACTGAAGATCGCGCAACTTCCCTACGCGGAAGGTGATCGGTGGGTTGCGTTGCCGCTGGTGGAGGGAAAGAACCTGCCCGGAGGAAAACTTTCCATCGCGGTGCAGTCTCCCGCCGATCTCGACATGCGCCAACCGCTGGCGGGTGTGTTGATTGATGAATGGGTGGAAGTCGTACCCAGCGCAATCGAGACGACGGGCATCGCGTTGCAATACGATCAACCGAATGCCGCGCCGCCTCAAACGATTCTGATCGCTGTGCCGCCGGAGATGGGGGCGCCATGGACCATCTGGTCCTTGCAACAGATACTTTTGGAGACCCTCGATCTGGCTCGGATCCGTGCTGTCGATCCGGTGACGCTGGATGAAGTCGGGCATTATCTGCCGGCGCTGTACTTTGCGTACAACACACTCGGCGACACTGTGTCGACCGACTTTACAACCGTGAAGTAATCAACATGGCTTCAATAACCAGTTGGATGAGATTGCAACCTCTCAGCCGCAACGCTGAGATGAAACACAGCTTGCAGGCGAGGATCCACGACCCGCTCTGGCTGCTTGCCCGGCAATGGCAGTTAGGAGAGTTTCAGGGAGAAGATAATGGCTCGCCGATAATGGCGCGCTGGCGCGCGGACGCGGCAAAACTCTCCCGCTATTTCTCGGGAGCCATCAACGCCAACACTATCGCGAACGCTCCTCGGTATGATCCGAGCATGCCGTTGGAAACGCTGGTTGAGCGCGAGACCATTCTTCCCGCAAACGATCAGACGGCAAAACTTCGCTTCGCGGCTGAATCAGGCCAGCAGTTCTTAAGAATGTTGGACCAGATGCGCGAAGCGCAGGCGATCTCACGTGACTACCGAGACGCCTTTGTTCGTAAGTACCCCATGTCGAGGCTGACTCCGGAACAGCGCGCAACCTTGGATAGCGATAGCCTGGCCTTCATCGATCTCATGGCGGCAAGGGTGCCTGATGGAAGATTGCTCCATACGGCCTTTCGTGTCACCAATGCCGGAGTCATCGTCATCGCTCCCGATCTTCACGTCGCACCCGGTGATCTGGCCGACGTGAGAGAGGCTGCGCGACTCTGGTTGATCTGGTTCGATACGTTGTTCAGCGAGCCCGAGAAAGAGAATACCGCTTGGTTGCCGGAACGCATGGAGTATGCGTTCTCAGTCGGCACGCGTTTCAGCGACGGCGAGGTGCCGTTGACTGCCGAGGAGTATTGTGAAGGTCACTTGGATTGGTATGCCTTCGATGTGAATCTCGAGGTGACCTTGGGCGGAGCGTCGGACGACACGCTTACGGAGATCACCCGCAGCGCGATTCCCGCTCCGGTGAGTTTTCGCGGAATGCCCAACGCTCGGTTCTGGGAGTTCGAGGACGCGCAGGTCGACTTCGGCTCCGTTGATGCCGGTCCTACCGATCTCGCGCGCATGCTGCTCGTGGAGTTTTCCTTAACATACGGCAACGACTGGTTTGTCATTCCCGTTGAATTGCCGGTGGGCTCGCTCTATCGCTGTCGCTCGATTGTCATCGAGGACACGTTTGGCGTGCGGACGCTGGTGAGGACCTCGAGCCAACTGAGTGAGCCGCATTCCACCTGGCGGATGTTCCAGCAATCGCACACCAGAAGTAGCGGACTGACGAAGCCGGCGGCGAATCTCTTTTTCTTGACGCCGTCGTTGTTGAAAGGCATGGAAAGCAAGCCGATTGAAGAGGTGCTGTTCCTTCGTGACGAGATGGCGAACATGGCCTGGGGGGTGGAGCGCATTGTGGAGAGCGCCGCGGAGAAGCCGTTGACTCGCTTCGAACAAGAGATACAAACAACCGCGCCCTCTGTAGAGACTAGAGATCCGAACAAGCTGGTTTACAAACTGGCCACAAAAGTGCCGGACAACTGGGTGCCGCTGCTGCCGGTGAAGAGCAATGAAGGATTGCGTTTGCGGCGGGGAAAGGTATTGAAGGTCGATGGACCTCCGGAGTTTATTGACGCTCATGGCAACATCCTCAGGCCGCAAGTCACGAATGAAAATGGATTACGAATCTTCGAGGAAGAGATCCCGCGCGAGGGCATTCGGGTCACGCGTCACTATCAACTCACGCGCTGGCATGATGGTTCGACTCATCTCTGGATAGGGCGCCGCAAGAAAGTCGGCAGCGGTGAAGGTTCGAGCGGGCTGAAGTTCGATGTGTTGAAGTCTTAGATCTTGAGCCGCGGACGCACGCGGATCCGGGCGAGGATTCGTTCGACCCGCGTCACCCGCCTCTCGGCCCTCGTCTCAGTGAAGCCGACGTGTTCGGGTTACTGAACGGCTTCTGGTTACGCTCTTGGGCCACGCCCTGTCGCATGAGTCCGGCACCTATCACGTCGTTGCGTAACCGGGTCATTCGTGAGGGTTCATTAGAGGATCCTCAGCTTCCTTCGCGGTCGTTTTTGATTTGGCCTTCTTAGCCTTTGCCGACTTCTTCATCTTCTTCTCAGCTTTCAGTGCACCCCGCTTGGCCTTCTTCTCTGACTTCTTCTGCTTTTTCTTGCCCTTCATGTCGGTCTTCGGCTGGTCCCGCATGGAATTGGAGTTATCCCGCATCTGTTCCTGCTCGGCTTTCATCTCGCCCAGTGAACCCATCTCCTGCTGCAGTTCTGACCCAAAGCTTGAGGTGTCTTCCGCCATGGCCAAACCATAAGTTCCGCATGCAAGCGCGGATGCAACTGCCGATACGAGGATGAACCGCATGGATAAACCTCCCTTAAAAAGATTGTGTCGACGTGGACGACGCCGGAAACCGGTTTTCAGTCTAGAGCTATCGCGAGGTCACGTTTCTATGGAACATAGGCAAGAAATGGACAAAGAAACCACGGCCTCCATAAGGTGTCCCTCTGGAGGCCGTGAAGAGCATGCCTTCAAAGGGAATGCGCTCGATGCGTTCATATGGGGAGGAGCGCTACGGCCTGATCTGCCACAGCAAATACACCAACCCGGCAACCACTGCTGAGACCACAACGAAATGCATGAACCGCCTCCTTACGATTGATTGTTGTAACGTCACTGACGCGGGAAACCAGCGCCCGGTCTATGGGTATCGCGAGATGGGTTTTCAGACAACTTATTTCAAGATTTTGGTGCAGGCGTATGGGGACCGGCGACGTGGTGCCGCGAAACCGTTGCTAGAGCAGCGAGACCGTTCTCCATTCAATCAAAGCATCCATATCATATCCATGGGCCGATAGCCGGCGTGGTGAATATCGAGACATGGAAAGCCTGTGCTGCGAGGTACTGGTGCCTGCGATGTGATTGCAAGACACGATTCCAAATTGGCCGCCGGTCGGCATACCGAAAGAGTCGATCCGATGATCGTACAGATGGCGGCCGGGAGTTACGTGACGCGGGCGTTGCCGTGCATTCGACTGAAGACGTCCCAGTCGAATTGCTTGGGTGTCACGGCATGGAGTGGAATCGGTCCGATCGATCCCCGTTCACGGTAGGCTAAGAGACATCCGACAATGTCATCGGGCGATTCCATCAGTCTGTGCACCATTTCATGGGTCAGATGTTGAGCAATCGCCTTGTCCTCCGGTATTGGTCTGGCGCCTCGGAGCGTGTGACCAAGGATGGTGGCTTTGGTGGCCAGCGTGAGCTGATAGTGATCCGGCCTCGCTTGCCGTTCCGGCCATCGGGTAATGACGTCGGCGACATACTCGACAAGGCCATGGACTCCACCATCCTTATGATGCCGGTGCGGCGTCCGTTCGGCAACGACGAACAAATGGCTCTTATTCGGCACTCCCAATGTCCGTTTGAGCGTTCCAAGGATGACGTCATCGATATAGGCATTCGGGTCGGGGTGTTCATTGACCAACAACCCCTCTGCTCTCGCCTGATAGGCGCAGGCCAGCGCAAGATGGCCTGATCCGGCGCCCATGACTTCCACGAAAAATACGGTGCCCATCGCCGCGCTGGTGGCCTTCAGCGATTCGATCGAATGATCCGCCAGCGCCACCGCGGATTGAAATCCGAGACAGATCGTTCCTTCGATATTATTGTCGATACTGCCCGGAATGCCGACGACCTGCACCCCGAACCCTTCATAAATTGCCCGAGCGCCCCGCATGCTGCCGTCACCGCCCAACACAACCAGTACGCCATCACGCAGATACGGTTCGAGGTGCCGCATGGCCACGTGCTGAATCGTCTCTTGTTTGAACTCCTCAAAACGGCTGCTGCCGATGGGACTGCTCGGTTGGCTGCCCATGCCGCGGGTATGCTCTTCGGTGACTCGTTCGATCCAATTATTGGCCAAGCCCAAATAGCCGTGGCGGACAAAATAGACCTCCAACCCCATGCGTTGGCCGGTCACATGCAACTCTTTTAAAGCGGCGCCGGCCCCGGCGAAATCACCTCCGGAGACGAGCGCGACGACTCGTTTGAGCGTTCGAGGTTTGAGGGTGACGTGGTCTTTTCTTACGCGCTCCACCGTCACCCACGTATTGCGGGAAACACGCTCCCGCTCGGACAGTCCGACCGCCGTTGAGTAGCCGGACATCCGTCCCTGTTCGACCGTGAGCAGTACGACATTATCTTGGCTTTCCTTGTAGTCGCTGAACTCGCTAAAGGCCTCATGGAACGGACGCGGGTCCAAATAGATCATCAGCGCCCGCAAGGTGGAACTGTGCGTGTAGAGGCAGGCCACTTTGCCCTTTTGCGCAACACCCAACCGGTGGAGGCCGTCGATGACGTCGAGATAGAGATCAAAGAAAGAATTGCCGCCCGGATAACAATACAGCGGATCTTTCATCAGCCGCTTGGCCGCGGATGTCTCGACGCCGAACGCGCGCGCCGCTTCATCGGCCTCTAAGGACTTCTCCAATCCCGTGACCCATCCGAAATCCGACGATTCGAGAGCCGGCTGGACGGTCGGTTCGGATAGGGGCGCGCCTTGCAGCAGCGCCGCCGACACTCTTTCGTACAGTTGCCTGGTGTTTGGGCTACGGCTGATGCAGTGAAGGAACGTGCGCGGGTCGAGATAGTTGGCGAGATGTAAAAAATCGAGCTGCTGTCCCACGATGCCGATCATGCGGGCGAGCGCCGTTCCGACCGCGTCGGCTTTGGCCACTCCTCGTTCGCGGTCCAGTTGGTTCGGCAAGCGGCATCCGACGCGATGTGTCTTACTGTCGACCTGCGACACGCCGTGACGCATCGTGAAGAAAAGCGTTCGGTCGCCGAGATCGCGAGGCAACAACCAAAAACGGTCGTCCCCCAGTTCCAGAACGATGCGGCCTTCCGCCAGAGTGGGCGTCAGCTGCCCGCGTGGCACTATGGCAACCGGCCGTCGATAGGTCGGCTTGGCCACTGCTCCGATCGTGGCCCGGAGTAACGGGTGCAGCGAACCTTCGGCAAGGAGCGCGTTCCAGGCTGCAAAGAACACCAGGTGATCATCGATGAACCCTTCGCGAACCGACCGGTACTCTTCCGCGGTTGCAAACCCGGACTTGGAGCGCTCGACGAACGAGCGGAGTTGCTCCATTTTAGCGCGGACTCGATCCAAGTCGTCGTCGGAACCTTCTACCGGCGAAGGTTCCACGAGTCCCCGCTCCGAGGCTCGCCGAGCGAGAGCGCGACCATAGGCGAGGAGTCCTTCGATGGTGACGAAATCCAATGGGTGACTCATAACAGATTGCTATACTAAAACCGATGCGCAGGCTGTAGCAAGGGTATCTCTCATGGCGTGGAACTTAACGGCGCATGAAAGTTCGCTGTCCTTCAATGGAAGATGAGGACGCTCGCTGCTTCTAACTGGATCGTGTCGCCAAGACTTCTAACCTATGTGTATAGATGAAGCCTCTTGGCGGCTTATGCAGCGGGAGGGATGAGCTCAGTGATGCCTTCGACGGGTTTATGGCATAACGACCAATTTACTGAATTCCTCACGCGCCGCGTCCACGATCGCGGACGGCGCTTTGTCGGGACTTCCGGAGTCAAACGGCGGCTGAGGGTCGTATTCGATGAGCAGTTGGGTGAGTTGCGCCGCATCGGCGCCAAACTCTTCGGCGACCAGAGTGAGGGCCATGTCGATCCCGGAGGAAACGCCGGCGGCGGTGAGGACCTTGCCGTCGCGAACGACACGTTCTTTGGTCGGAACGGCGCCGAATTGTTTCAAGACATCATGGGCGAGCCAATGCGTGGTGGCCTTAAGGCCCTGCAGCACGCCGGCGGCTGCCAGACCTAACGCGCCGGTACAGACCGACGTGGTCCACTTGGTCGTCCGGTGCACCTGCGCAATCCATTCCAGGACCAGCTGATCACCCATCACGGCTTGTGGAAACGCAGTTCCCGGCACCACGAGGATATCGGGACTGGTAGTTTCATCGAGGGAGTAGTCGGCCGTCAAGCGGAGCCTCCCGAAGTCGGTGCGCTTCACGCCCTTCTCACGTGCCACGAAGCGTACGTCGGTACCGAGAGTCGGCGCCTGAAGAACTTCATAGGGGCCGATCGCGTCGAGCGCCGTCATGCCGTCGTACAACAGTATGGCTACTTGCAACTTCTTGTCCGGAATCATCATCATTTCGCTCCTGATCATCAAT
>NZ_JBLYIG010000048.1:0-7492 GCF_049222245.1 Nitrospira sp. BLG_2
TCAAATGCATCGGACGTATTGTACTCGAACTGGCAAGGACCAAACGCATCGGCCCATGAGCAGAAGAACGGAATGGAATCATCGGAAGGTCGAACGATGACCACGTTCTTCTCCACATGCGTCTCGATCGGAAGATCCAAAACGGTAATGGCGTCGAGGAAGGCTGCTCGTCTCTCATCCAACCAGCGTGTTCGATCGGCATCGCCACGCGTTTCGCCGGGCGTGATGACGACCTGCGTCTGGAGGCGAACCCGGATGAACGAATGGGCATGCCGAAACCCAATCCAGAACATGGCACGTTGATCATGAAGCTGCAGTATTTCGCGAATGCGCCACGGGTGGCTGATGGAGCAATACGTGCCGATATCCTGATGGCGCTGATAGATCGTATGATAGGCTCCGGATAGAAGAAAGAAATCACCGCGCCATCGTTCCCGCACATGAACAAGCGTGACGTCTTCCGTCGCCCAAGGATCCAGCTGATCAAAGTCATCGAGCGACCCGACCGTCCATTCTTCCACATAGCAGATCACGTCGCTGGCAGGCGAAACCGGCTTTAACCCGAGCGCGGCGAGCCGGTCCCCCACGGCAAGCGCCTGACCGAAACTCAAGGGCGTCGTCGTTTCCCACCGCCGCTCACGCACTGCGAGGGGTCCTCAAGACAGATTGAAGTTGCCGTCGACCCTCAGAACCATGCTCCACTGGGAATTGCAACGGCTCACTCTTGCACAAGGCGCCGTGACGGGCGTAATGCCTTGTTGTCAATCGTCGTGTCCACGATCAGCCGATCAAATCCGTCTTTCAGGGTCGCCGCCAGTTGATCTCGCACATCATCCTGGTTGAACCAAAACACGGTTCGACTCCGCCCCCCTTCAATGGTGCGAATGGTCGTGCTTCGGTCGACCAGGTTCCGAGCTTGAATTGTAAATCTGCTGGTGGTGTCAATCACAGTGGAAAAGACGCGGCTCTTCACGGTAGCGGAAAAATCTTGCACCTGTCCGCTGATGACAATATCGGCATCCGCGGCGGATCCGGCCGCGGCCACGCGCACGTTCCAGACCCGATCTCCCCACCCACGAGTTCTTAAGCGATCGGCGAGTCGCTGAGTGATCAAGCCTCCAAGCCGATCACCCGACACATCGAAATGCGTGGTTCCTCCCCACAGATGCGTACGCGTCCCTACACGGCTCTTGTCCGCCCGTCGATCGTCAAACGGTTCAATGGCGATCTTGATCGGATCGATGTCGGTCACCTGCACCATCGGCGGTTTCTCGCGCAAATCCAGATAACGCATCTCCCCTGTTCCTCTGCAGCCGGCCAGCATGGTCGCCATCATGATGGCACTGCCCAGAACTCGTAATGACGATTGCTTCACGGGCTCCTCCCTGTCAAGGTTCAAAAAGAGTGGCGGCTCAGTCTACCCAAGTTTGGCGTCAGAGACAATTAGGATAAAAAGGTTAAGGAGTGACGAGAGGGTGCAGGGACCGAAAAGTTTCGCATGCGATCCGGGCCAACTGCCCTTCGCGTACTCGTGAGTCTCCTAAGGGCACGCAGCGAACGACCTTCAGAAACGATCGTTCAGCCACCACCGCAGCGATCTGAGCCTTGCGGTCATGGGTGATCGGCAGCGTATAGCCCTCTCCCCGTTTCCACTCCCACAACGACGGTGCCAGAGATAATTCCAGGTCTTTTCCAGCGAGCTGGTGAAACCGGCCGAGAAGCTGGCGCTTGTATCGTCCTATCTCCGAGCCTTCCAGCAATAGCGCACAGGTCACGTGATGTCCCCACCAGACCAGCGTGCGGAAGGTGAATTTGTTCGCGCC
The DNA here is from genome assembly GCF_049222245.1 of Nitrospira sp. BLG_2. Classification (NCBI taxonomy): domain Bacteria; kingdom Pseudomonadati; phylum Nitrospirota; class Nitrospiria; order Nitrospirales; family Nitrospiraceae; genus Nitrospira; species Nitrospira sp. BLG_2. Next base: position 1,824 of record NZ_JBLYIG010000048.1, read on the forward strand.
GGAGAAGTATTTGGGACAATCAAGGTATTGATACGGGAAATCCTCCAGATGCTCGCCTTTTACCAGTTGATGGAGGTTGGGATCGAAATCGAGAGGAACGACGAGCGCCAGACCTGCCAACTCATTCTGCAATGCGCCATGCGTCGCCTCAAGCATGGCTCGTATCTTGGTCGTGATCGCAGCCTTTTTCCGAAAGAATTGTGCGTCGGCCAGCAACATGGTTTCGCCATCGGTAAGCTGTAGAGGATGGGATATCATGACATGGGATATGACGCGATGCTCATGTATGGCCTCATCTCCACGTTGGACCGACGCAGTGGTCGTTTGCTGCATCCTCAAGCTACTTGTGGCGTGTTTCGAACGACTCGACGGTCAGTTCGTAGAGCCGGCGGCAGTCGGCGCAGCGCAACAACACGAGATCTTGAAATACATCCATCTCACGAAGCGTCAGCGAAGCCTGATGCGTGGACACGCAAGCCTTGAGAAACTCCACCCCGGACGGCTCGACTCGTAGAGCGTCTTCACCGGCCATTAGTTGGGCCACGGATGCTTTCGAAGTGACCGTGGCAATCCTCAGATGATGGGATGATGTGCACGAACTGCAGGAGAGAATGACCATGTTCTCATCCGTCATTCGTTTGACCGTCACACACAGAGGGTGAACCGACCAACATTGCTGAAGAAACGCCCCACTTCGGATGACCTGCGCCATGATCGTCTCGATGAACGGTGAGGTTGATATCCCCCGGCAAATGTTCGGCCGCCTGTGGGAGTTATATAGACATAGAAGAGAACGGTCTTTGCTCAATACTGATCAGCAAGAACAACGGAGCCTCCAAGCTGAATGTCTTCTGAGAAAAGAGGATTTCACTCCGGACACCCGAGCTTAGGGCAGGTTGAAGAACCGGAATTCAGAGCATGGCGCCCACGGGAGCCCCATCTTTCTTCGGAGAAGGAGAGACGACTCCCTCCTGGACCGAACGACAGGTTTTGCATACCCGTGGTCGTGCTTTTAAGAAAGAGACCTTCCCACTGGCAAGACAACTGTAATGAACGAACTCGTCACAGACCGTGCAACGAGACCAACCTCCCCGAAGCATCGTCTTGTCCCGATAGAGGTCTTCCCGGCACACTCTGCACAGGCGTGGTTCTACTGGAAGCAGCATCGGCTCCCACTCGCCACCGCCTTTTCGAATACTCATGGGAACGGAGTATAGCGGGAAGATCGGCGGAAAAACAAGCGAATGGAAAGATACCGGACTCGCTAGGCTTTTTCATTCGTCCCTCTCGTCGATATCGATCGGTCAGCTCTTCGTACACATATAGACGATGACCGACGGCCATCAGGAGGATGATGCGTGTTGACCAATCGACGGGATAGACGATGCGGAAGCAGCGATACTTTCGGAGTCCATCGAATTCCCGCTAAAGCAGCTGCCCACATTCGGGGTCAGAAGCAATGGCACGAAGGCTGACTTGACTGATCGCTTGAGACCGGGATGCAGTGATCACGCGGGACATTCGGTGGGGGGCAGTGCGCCGCTATTGGCCATCGCCTGCATCTGACTTGTTGGCTGGTGATATTCCAAGCCATCGGAGAGCGTCTTCAGGCCTGTCAAACATCTTGACAAGCATGCCACGGTTCACGGCAACGGTTTCGCCGAACCTTCCCGGGTCAAGCACTGGTTCTTTTAGTATGTATGCGAATTGTGTAGAAGAGGATACACCCTGTTGTGCAAAGTCCTTGACCGTGTGCGCGGCGAATTCGCCGTAATAGAAGCGTTCCATGGTTTCGGGTTTTCCGACGAGCTTCCGACCATCAATGAATACCCTTTTGCTTTTGTGCCGTGCAACAGCTTCAAGGATCTCTACAAATGTTCGTTTCGCCTCTTTTAACGAAAACTTCCCCATGACCTCCACGTTGAGAAAGCCTGATTCAAAGCGTATCGCCAATAGCATGCTCATGATCACCAGTCTTTCGACCAACGATTTGGAAGGACGACACCCGCGAGCGTCGGTCATTTATGCGGCACAGTACGCACCGACGGACCTCAAATCAATACCATTTTACAATTATTCACCTCCTTACGAGTGTCCTACCCTCGAAGTCCACTGACAAAAGCGAGGGTGCGGATGCTCGTGCACAGGAGACCACGAGCGTCCTCTCGCATCACACCGCGTTTGACTCATCTCCCATCGTTTGTTACTCTCCGCGCGGTTGATGAGTCCTCAAGAAGGCTGACCATATGCATATCGTGGAGTATCTCGAGCGGAAACGGATCGAAGTCGATCGATTTCTCGACCTTGTCATGCCGCCCTCCGTCACCCCACCGACGACCTTGCACGAAAGCATGCGTTACAGCCTGCTCGCAGGCGGGAAGCGAATCAGACCGATCTTGGCGATTGCCGCGGCGGAGGCGATCGCGGCGACAACCCCTGGCCTCATGCCGGTGGCTTGCTCATTGGAATTCATCCATACCTACTCGCTCATCCACGACGACCTGCCTTCGATGGACAACGACGACTTTCGCCGTGGAAAACCGACAAGTCACAAGGCCTACGGCGAAGCGATGGCGATTCTGGCCGGCGATGCGCTCCTCACCATGGCGTTCGACATCATCAGCCGTCCCGATCTGATGAAAGGCTGCGACCCAGTGCGACAGGTGCGGTTGGTTCAAGAGCTGGCCTATGGCTCAGGCAACATGGGCATGGTAGGCGGCCAAGTTTTCGACATCAAAGCCGAGAACAAAGACATCGATCTCTCTACCCTTCAGAACATTCACAAGCACAAGACCGGCATGCTTATTCGAGCCGCGGTCCGCATGGGCGCGATCGCCGCCGGGGCGAACGACCGCCAGCTGGACGATATGACCGGCTACGCAGAAGACATCGGGTTGGCCTTTCAGATCGCCGATGACGTGTTGAACGTGACCGGCACGCGCGAAGAGCTGGGGAAGAACCCAAATACGGATGCCGAACGGGGCAAGAAAACCTATCCGACCTTTCATGGCGTGGAAGGGGCGAAGAAGATGGCCGACGATTGTGTGACCCGCGCTATCAACCGGCTCTCATCATTTGATTCTCTCGCCGACTCGTTGCGCGAGATCGCGCGGTATATAACTTCTAGAAAGAACTAGTCCTGAGTCATGAGTGCTGAGCTCCGGAATAAAGTTCCTCTTCTCTCCCACTTTACTCAGTGCTCATCACCCAGCACTCAACACCTCTCATCATGAAAGTCTTCGTTACAGGCGCCACCGGGTTTGTCGGAGCGGCGGTGGCACGAGCGCTTGTACGAACCGGCGCCGAGGTTCGCGTGTTAGCTCGGCCGGATTCCGAGCTGCGTAACCTAGACGGTCTTCCGGTTGAACGAGTCGCAGGAGATTTACGCCATCCCGCATCGCTCCGCATGGCTCTCAGCGGCTGCCGCCATCTCTACCACGTGGCCGCTCATTACGCCCTATGGGCGAAAGATCCTTCGATCTTCTATGACGTCAATGTTGCCGGCACCAGAAATCTTTTGGAAGCGGCGCGCGAGGTCGGTGTCGAACGCACGGTCTATTGCAGCACTATCGGAGCGATCGGCTTGCCGCCGGGCGGAGGGCTCGGAACAGAAGGTACGCCGGTGTCGCTCGAACAGATGGCAGGCCATTATAAGCGTTCGAAATACCTTGCCGAGCAGGAGGTGCACAAGCTTGTCAAAGAGGGATTGTCGGCCGTCATCGTGAATCCCAGTGCACCGGTCGGCGAAGGCGATGTGAAGCCGACACCCACCGGTCAAGTTATTGTCGATTTCATGAAGGGTCGGATGCCGGCCTACATTGAGACCGGCATGAACATCATCGATGTGGATGACGTGGCCACCGGCCATCTGCTCGCCATGGAAAAAGGCCGACAGGGTGAACGATATATCCTCGGCTCAAGAAACCTGTCGCTTCGTGAAGTATTTGAAATTCTCAGCAAGTTGACGGGCCTCAAGGCTCCCGCGCTTAAATTGCCGCGAGGCGCTGTGTTACCTCTCGCCTATCTCAATCATTGGTTCGCTAACTTTACGGGCCATCCTCCTCGCATCCCGCTGGAGGGCGTGAAGATGGCGAAGTATAAGATGCACTACGATTGCAGCAAGGCGATCCGAGAACTCGGCTTACCACAAAATCCCCCCGAAGTGGCGCTGGAGAAAGCCGTGCGGTGGTTTCGCGACCATAAATATGCATAAAGCTCTTTGCCCGGTTTGTGGGTATGATCTTGGGTTTCAACCGTGGAAGGGTAGTTCCGCATCACACGAGATTTGCCCATGTTGCGGGATTGAGTTCGGCTATGATGACTTCGCTGATGGAGATCTTACAAAGCGCCATTCCATTTAGGAAAGTTGGCGAGAGAAGTGGATCAGTGGTGGTATGAAATGGTGGAGTGAAGGACAGATGGCTCCGGCGGGGTGGAATCCTGCGACTCAACTAGAGCGACTTCAAAACAGCTAAGGCCATTGGTACAACAGTGAAGGATGGAAGTACTCTCTCTTTTCTTTAAGACCATTCTCTTCCGGCCATACGTCTTTATTTTCCTTGCCGCGTTTCTCTTCTCCGCCATTAAACTGATCGGCTGGCCTCGGACCTGGCGCTTCTGGCTGATTAGCTGGATCACGGCGTTCATCTGTGAGTTGTCGTCAACGCGAAACGGCATCCCGTTCGGCTGGTACTTCTACAACGGCTCGACGGTCGGCCAAGAGCTTTACTTTTCCAATGTGCCGTTCATGGATTCCATCTCATTCAGCTTTCTCCTCTTCGCCTCTTACTGCGTGGCACTTGGATTCCTACTGCCGTTTGATTCCTCTCAGAGCATCGAGCCTGCCCTTCTCAAGTCGTTGCAATTCGACGTGGAGGCACGCACGGGTTGGACTGTCTTGGCGCTGACGGCGTTTTTGTTCGCTTTTATCGACATGGTGATCGATCCGGTCGCTCTGCGTGGAGACCGTTGGTTCTTGGGGAAAATTTATTACTATCCAGACCCAGGCTGGCATTTTGGGGTCCCATTCGCGAATTACGTCGGCTGGGCTGTGGTCGGACTGGTTTCGCTGGCCGTCTATTTTCCGTTGGACCGACGCCTCACCTCACTCTCACCGCTCCAACCGATCACACAGAATCTCTTGCTCGGCATCGGGTTGTACTATGGAGTCTTGGCTTTTAATCTCGGCATGACGTTTTGGATCGGAGAAGCAGCCATGGGCATGAGCGGCCTGCTCATGCACCTGCCCATCCTTGTTCTGCTGATCACTCGCCTCTCAGGTTTTCAACGAGTGCGCCCCACCTAACGGCGTGGGTGGTATTCATCGTGAAGAATTTGTATAGTGAGACGACGGTGATGGAAATCATGAGAGTCGGCATAGAGCACTGAAATCCTGAGCTGCCGCTCCAAATCCAGCTCCGCACAGATCCTCGCCCGGCATCATTATGGTAAAGCTCGACTATCGACTCATCGTAACAGGCCTGATTCTCCTCACATTCTTGTGGCTGTCCCCTACTGCCTCGGCCACGGGTCCGGAGTTGCTGCACGTGCTCGGCATCGTGGCAGCGATCGATGCGAAACATATTGAAGTCAAAACAGCCAAAGGACCGATCGTGTCGGTCTTACTCAACAAACAAGTGAAATATAAGAACAAGAACAACCCAAAATCG
>NZ_JBLYIG010000049.1:0-2511 GCF_049222245.1 Nitrospira sp. BLG_2
GCTCGGCGTTGCCACCAGTGCCCGATGGCCCAGCTTTAGCTCTTCTGCGCGTCGCAGCACGTAACCCGAGCGCCGTAGCCGAGGCGCTGCATCGTGATCCACGCAAAGGCGCGGCCTAGATCAGTTGCAGAGCCATTGAGCGGTGGCCGCGAGGCTGCAAAAAGACTCTCTACATCCGTTTTAGTTGTCTCAAGATCGCACGCCACAAGGGCAAAATTATCCCATGACTGAAGAGCCCTTTGATCTCAACGTAATGCTTCATGGGTATCCAAAGACCGCAGAGGTGTTTGGAGTCTCCTGGCTTCACAAACAGTGGCCAACCGTTGAAGAACAACTCTGCCGGTATCGTCCCTGGATGACACAGGCCGAGAAAGACTTCACACTCTTGGAATCCCTTCTCTCTCCTTTCATGATAATTCCCGCCTACAGGATCGGTCTTCGCGACATCTCTCAGTTTCTTCAGACCGCCTATGAGATTCACGGCTCGGCCCTTCTCGCCTCTATTGCCTCTGGAATCGAGCTTCATGTGCCAAAGGGTGACGAAAGCAACAAGAACTTTGATGTACGCGCTCAAATTCATGGAGTCGCCATCCAGGCTGACTCGAAGACACGGGATGACACCGACATATTCTCTGAACGATTCCGTGTTATGAGTCCAGAAGGTATCCGCTATTATTCCAGTATTATTCCAGAGACTACCCGACCTTAGATCCTCATGATGCCGTTGCACACGGTATTCCCGATTCAGTCCCTACGCCTGGGTGTCCTGTTCAGACACTTCCAGAATGTACGACGATCAAGAATATTTTTCTCAATACGCTCTCACAACTTCCTGGCAATGGTTTGAATGTCGTCTTATTTGGTCACCGATCCGGGGACCGCGATGATCTTGACCTGGCGCTATACGGGCCTGAAGTCTGTCATTTGATCCGTAATCACACCACAAAAGAAGTGACTTCGGAATGGGGGCGGTTTCCTAATGGAGCGTTTCATGAGGGCGATGCGGGTATGCCGTTCAGATCGCTTTCCACCGTCATCTGGATGTGGTTGATGGCTTTTGAGGGGCATCTCTATCGAGGCTATCGACTCTACATTACATTAACAACACCGCCCAAAGCCCACTGCCCCAGAGAGTGGCTGAAGCTTTACAGCGACAGATCGATGCTTGGATGGTTTTGCCTCCTGGATCGGGCAAGTAATTCATGTTTGGCATGAATAGGTAGAACTGGATTAATCCAACTACTTCGCTCTCCTCCCAAGAATCATTAGAAGTTGGTTGGTGACAGAAACTACGCAGTGGTTCCCACGCAGCGTCAGGCAGCATACCTTGAGGGCATCAGTGCTGAAGAATCTTCTGAATATGGAGACAGCTTGGAATTCGATGCTGGGAGCCCCGTGGAGGGCGGATTTAGATCGAATGGTGAGCAAATAGGGGTTACTTGCTCATCCCAGCTGGCCGAGGCGCGACTGGAGAATGCTGATGGCGGCGATTGCGGCCGTTTCAGCTCTCAAGATTTGCTGACCAAGGGTAATGGGTACGGCTTTTACCTGCTCGGCCACCTCGATTTCATCTTTGTTCCAGCCTCCTTCTGGTCCAATCAAGATCAGTAAGGAACTGGTGACGTCTTGCGGCAATTCGACTGTTTGTAAACTCTTGCCTTCCCGCCGTTCGGCAAGCATAAGTGAGATTGTGCTGGCACGGCTAGCCAGAAGCGTTGAGAGAGATTGCGGTAGAGTTATCGCCGGCACGCGCCACTGTTCGGACTGCTGGGCGGCTTCCAAGGCGATGCGCTGCCATCGGGTGAGTTGATTGTCCAACCGGTCGGCTTTGAGATGCACAACACTGTGCCGGCTTTCAATCGGTACGATTTCGCTCACGCCGAGTTCCGTTGCTTTTTGGATGACCCAGTCCATTTTCTCGCCCTTGAGGAGCGATTGGCCGAGGATGAGCCGAGGTCTACACCGTGGCGGTTTCTGGGCCGTTTCGAGGATGCGGGCGGTGACGGTTCGTTTGGAAACGTCGGTGATTTCGGCTCGGTATCTGGTGCCTTGTCCATCGCCGAACCATAGAGTTTCGCCGATTGTGATGCGCAAACTGTCTCGGAGGTGATGCAGTAGATCGCCAGTGATGGAAATGGTCGGCGGCGTGATGCACTGAGGCGGAACGAAAAATACGGGCATGTGGGCCCTGGAGATCGGAGAGGGGAGGTCTACTCGAAAAATGTCTTCATCTTATCGAAGAAGCCGTCGCCGTTGGTCTCCATGGTCATGCCGCTCTCCTTGGCATACTCCATGAGCAGTTCTTTTTGTCTAGGCGTCAATTTGGTGGGAATTTGGACCTTGATCGTATAAACCTGATCGCCGGTCGAACCTCCCTTCAGGCTGGGAATCCCTAACCCTTTAATCCGAAGGACCTTGTCATGTTGCGTGCCGGGAGGGACCTTGATGATGGTGTCTCCCTTGAGCGTTGGCACTTCCACCTTTCCACCGAGTACCGCCGTGACCAGGTTG
>NZ_JBLYIG010000050.1:0-3192 GCF_049222245.1 Nitrospira sp. BLG_2
TTCGGATTCCTAATTCAAGATACAAAGAACCGAGGTGTTGCGCAAGGGTTTCTCCCATTGCGATAGTATCTTCAATGACTGAGGATCACCGGTATGGAACTACAAAACCTCTTTCCGAAACATAGTATCTTACAAAACCTCCTGGCATCGGAGCGCGAGCTGATCACCCGGTCGTGCGAAACCGTTGACCTCCACCTCGGTGACATTATTGAAGAAGCCGGTCGCCCGATTCAATTTCTTCACTTTCCGATTAATTCGGCCATTAGTCTGACCAATACGCAAGACCAGGAACACATTGTCGAAGTGACCGTAACGGGACGCGAAGGGTGTAGCGGGTCGTCCATCGTGTTGGGCGATGACCGGTCACCCTGCTTAGCGATGGTCCAAATCCCCGGCACCGCCATCCGTCTTGCGGCGGCCGTCGTGATGGACAAGCTCACGAGTCTGCCTTATCTACACGCGGCGATGGCCCGATATAACTTACTCATAATGAATCTTGCCGTTATCTCCGTCGGGTGCAGCCAATTTCATTCTCCGGCTCAACGACTGGCCCGCTGGCTCAAAGCCCATTGGCAACGAACAGGGTTGGAGACGTTTCCGTTCTCCAGTGACTTCCTGGCGCTCCAAGTGGGGGTGGATTCGGCCATCGTGAAAGAAGCACTGAAGGACTTTCAGAAGCAAGGGCTCCTAGAACTGGGGCTGAATCGAGTCATCATCGCCGATCAGGACGGACTCGAAGGGGAGGCGTGCCGCTGCTATACCTTAGCCAAAGAATCGGTGGAGGAGTACACCGGTGCGTTGGGGAAATTGGCTAAGAGTCTAGGTTAAGCGACGAGGGGATAAACGGGGGGAATAGATTGCGGTGAACCACGGTAAAGGACGGTAAAGGCGGTAGAGGACGGTATTCTGGTGAGCAGGGGAATCGCCAATGTTAGAGCAGTGTTCCGAAGTTTTTCGCGGAGTTCGAGGTGTTCCACTTCGGGATTTGCAAGACCGGCACGTTCGGCCGCTCCGTCACCCCTCCATACCTCGCTTGACCCGACCGGGAGCCCTATGATGGTTCTTGGCGACGAAAAATCCCCGGACGGCGGTTACGGGTTCCGTTAGCCTTGGTAAACACCCATTCGATTGTCTTTGGGAGTCGTTGTAGGACTTCGCGTACGAGCAAGCTCATCGGGATCATCCTGGGCTTGGAGTTTTTCGCATAGGCCGCTTGCATCGCGAAGCAGCGGGGATTATCAATCTATAGGCAAGACGGTCGTTCTGAAAAAGATCACGTGAGAGGATCACGCCTTCGTTTCAAGATTCACAGTGAGAATGCATCCGGGTATCAAGGCTTCCACAATGTCGTGCTTCTCGGTTGGGAGCCCGACGGTTTCTACCTCAAGGGGCAACACGATATCGGAAAACGGCAGGGCACATCGAGAAAAATTCAAGAATAAAACCTGCAATTCTTCAGGTATGACGGGATTACTCGCCAACTCTTCGATTATTGTCAGCATCATTCTACTTGGGAGCACGATGTGGCCGCTCGCAGTCCGACCAAATTGAATTGGTGAGGGTTTTCGCCGAAGCTCATCATCATAGGGGTCTGCCGGCAAAGGTGAAACGAGCAACAATGAGACCGCAGGGCTATGGGACGGAAGTAAGATGAAACGACCCAAGATAACATCGCCATTATCATTTACATGGCCTTGGGACTGCAAAACATTCATCACGTCACCGGCAAAGGCCTCCCCATCGTCCTGAGGTTCCACAAGGCCGTGTTCCACCATAATCTCAGCCATGTGCGCAAACATCTCTCCCATAGCAGCGCTGCTGTATGGAATCATTTTCCGACCGTTGCGTGCCATCTCCACTCCCGTATTGCCGATCTAACAAGCATAACAGTGGAGTGTCAAGCCACTGCAGACAGAGTTGCTGTGGTCATCGTGATCACAATGCGCCATTGACCATGCGGCGCGTACGCATCGCTCACCGCCTGACTCATACCTCGCAAATTCTTTTTTGAAGGCGTGATGTTGGGAATGACGCCGCCACTCGATTCTCGGCGACTGCCCCGAGAAAGGCCGGCTGTCCCTTATCAGTATTCATACCAGATCGCCATCTTCTCCCAACATAGTACAATACGAGTAGAATTCTCATTCCTGTGAGGTGATTATGCCCTTCAGAAGTGGTCTTTTGGCGGCTGCTGCATTCGCATGTGCTCCAATCATATTCGTTCTGTTACTTGCAGTGGGTTGGGCCGGATTTTCCGAAGGCTATGCGGCGTATTCAAGCGGTGACTATGTCACGGCGATGAAAGAATTTCGTCCGTTGGCGGAGCAAGGTTCGGCTCATTCCCAGTGGTTCATTGGCCAGATGTACGAGCACGCATATGGTGTCCCAAAAGATTATGCGGAAGCCGCTCGCTGGTATCAGATGGCAGCCGAGCGTGGTCATAGTTCAGCGCAGAACGATCTTGGAGCGTTTTATAGGTGGGGAGCCGGTGTGAAGCAAAATTATCAAGAGGCAGCCAAATGGTATCGTCTGGCCGCTGAAGATGGCCTGTCATCCGCTCAATTTAATCTGGCCGAATTATATGCAGATGGACATGGACCCAGAGGCGGCACCGAAGACTTATTTGAAGCCCGTGTCTGGTATCGGAAGGCCGCCGCGCTTGGTCACGCCAAGGCAATCGCGGCTTTAAAGTTTAAGTTTAATGAAACAGCTGACCAGCCTCGATTACTAGACAAGACCATCGATACCTGCGTTCGCGAAACACGAAGAGGCAACGCGGAAAGTAAGTTTGATGCGTATCATTATGACAACTCCGTGAATATGTTTGGCACGGAAACGGACCGTTTTACGTTCAGGGAATGCATGACACAAAATGGTTTTCCAATGGATGCTTCCCAGTGACAATGCTGTTCTTCCCGGTCGTCCCCCGACATGCCATAGCGTGTTATTGTCGTCTGACGATCCCCTATCACCTCTTGATCAGTACTGCAGGGAAAACTTGATAACGTGACGTTTCGGAAACAGGCAGTGTTGGTGATTGGCCTACAACCGAGTTTTGCGGTGCCGGAAGTGATCGTCAGTGGCCTCGCGACTTTAGCCAGAGGTTCCTGAGGCAACTCCCCCTTAGTACCACACGGCAGCTTCCTACTCATTCGCAATCGCTAGCATTTTATGATACACTCCGCTCTCACC
>NZ_JBLYIG010000051.1:0-8027 GCF_049222245.1 Nitrospira sp. BLG_2
GATGCCGTAGGGTGAGAGAAATTCCTCCTCGTCGAGCATGTACCGTAATACCGACTTGAGCCGTACTGGATTGACCAGCGACAAAAACCTCCGTACTCCTCCGTCATATGAATGGGTCTCGACGTGAGCGCTGAAATCAGGCCGATTTTCGATGAACCACTGCATGCGGTGCTTAAACCGGGGAAGGCTGTCGACCAACTCCGAGTCCAACGTTTCCACGGCAAACAGCGGAATCAGTCCAACGAGAGACCGAACCTTGAGCGGAAAATTTCGTCCATCAGGAAGATGCAGCACATCATAAAAAAATCCGTCTTCCCTATTCCAAAGCTCGATTTTTTCACCCCCGATGTTGTTCATGGCTCTGCAGATGTACACAAAGTGCTCGAAGAACTTGCTCGCGACATCTTCATATGCTCGATTATCACGCGCCAGCTCCAGTGCGATCGAGAGCATATTGAGGCAATACATTCCCATCCAACTGGTCGCATCCGACTGTTCGATATGACCACCGGTCGGCAACGGCGCGCTTCGATCAAAAACACCGATGTTGTCGAGTCCCAGAAACCCACCTTGAAAGATATTCTTCCCCTCCGCATCTTTTCGATTCACCCACCAGGTGAAATTCAATAACAGCTTATGAAACACTCGCTCGAGGAAAACCCGATCACCGACCCCTCTCCTCTTTCGTTCGATCTTATAGACTCGCCATGCAGCCCAGGCATGAACCGGCGGGTTGACGTCTCCAAACGCCCACTCATATGCCGGAATCTGCCCGTTCGGGTGCATGTACCATTCTCTCAGCATCAGAATGAGCTGTTCTTTCGCGAAGGTCGGGTCAACAAGAGCCAGCGGAATGCAATGGAATGCCAAGTCCCACGCGGCATACCAGGGATATTCCCATTTGTCCGGCATCGAGATCACATCGGCATTGTAGAGATGTGTCCAGTCGGCGTTCCGTCCTTGGAGACGTTCCTGGGGAGGATCCGGCATCCCTGGATCCCCGACGAGCCAGCGTTTCAAATCATAATGATAAAATTGTTTGCTCCACAGTAACCCGGCAAACGCCTGTCGTTGCACCACCCGTGCATCCTCGGAAAGATCAGCTGGAGCCAGTTCGTCATAAAACTCATCGGCTTCATGGATGCGTTGAGCAAAGAGTTCATTGAACGCTTGAACTTTAAACCCGGCCATCTCTGTTCGATTGGTCAGACGCAGGCGAATGATTTCCGATGCTCCCGGAGGCAGGAATAATCGATACTCAGCGGCAGCCTTTGAGCCGACCTTCTCCGGATTGACCGCATCTGATCGACCATGGATTATGTAGTCATGAAAACCATCTTTCACATATTTGGCGCCGTCTTGGTCACCGTATAATCGGCGCGTATTCGTCTCATTCTCAGTAAAGAGTAGCGACGGCGTCCCTCCACACCATAGGCGACGTTCTCCATAATACCCATGATCCAATTCAATCACGCTCATCTCATCGACAGCTTTTCCCTCGCGCATTCTTGGCCGACGAGCATCGATTCCCCATGACCAAGTATTCCGGAACCAGAGGGTGGGTAACAACGTCAACTCGGCAGAATCCGGCCCTCGGTTCGTCACCTGGATACGGATGAGAAGCTCCTCCGGGGTTGCCTTCGCATATTCGACGACGACATCGAAGTAGCGATTCTCATCAAACACTCCGGTGTCGATCAGCTCGTACTCCAACTCTCCGCGTCCGCGACGGCGATTTTCCTCAGCAAGCTTGGCATACGGGAACTCGGCCTGTGGATACTTATAGAGATACTTCATGTATGAATGGGTCGGCGTTGAATCTAAATAGAAATAATACTCTTTGACATCTTCTGCGTGATTGCCTTCGTTGCCTGTCAGACCGAATGCTCGCTCCTTCAGTATAGGATCGCGTCCATTCCATAGCGCGACGGCAAAACAGATGTATTGGTGACGATCTGAAATTCCGGCTAGTCCGTCTTCGTTCCACCGGTAGGCGCGCGAGCGGGCATGGTCATGAGGAAAGGCTTCCCAAGCAGTTCCGTGAGGGCTATAGTCTTCACGCACCGTTCCCCAGGCACGTTCGCTCAAGTACGGCCCCCAGCGTCTCCAATGCTGCTTACGAATTGCATCTTCGCCAAGCCGTTGCCGCTCAGCGTTTCGCGGAGAGCGAGAAGATGTCCGAACTGTTTTCCCCACTGGACCTCTTACGTGCGTGCGAATATCAAGCGGACAGGATTACGATGCACTCACTGAGGACAAGAATCAAGGCATGATCGCTTGACGCAAGGACTTAGACTCATCCCTCTTGTCGGTCTCCCGTTTACCTTAAGAGGGTATGAAGTCGTAAGAAAAAATGGAAGCTTGCGAATTGTCGACCGGAGAGGGGCACCGGGTAGGCCAAGGAATTGAGTGCTAGCTCCAGATCACTCGTTCTTGATTCAAGAGATATTCAATGACTTCGATGCTGTTCCGCATCTGGATCTGTGCCTTCTCAGACATAGGCAGCACGGCCCCCACCAACTTGCCGGATTCCATATCCATGAGCGAGGGGATACCTTCACTCGACGATTTTTCAAGGTTACTGCGAAAGCTAGCCAAGGGAAACCTCCTGGTTGAATCCTTCTCGGCTTGCTCGTGACGTTACTTTAATTGAAGGGATGAACCGGAAGGATACGCGCTACACAGAAAGCATACCATACGCATTCTCCACAAAGGAGCCTCCCCTATCCCATTGTTTCAGCTTGGTTATTGACGATTTTGTGCGGGAACCAGAAGCGGAGGCAGAGCCCCAAGGTAATGAAACGTCCCGCGGTTCAGCAAAGTCGTGTCGGGCTTCAGTCGGAAATCATCATGCTCCGCATCGACAAAGCGTGGATCGGCCGTCATGTCCGATTCAGCCTGGAGTTCCGGCGCGTGAATGTTCGGGGATCCGGCCCTCATGTAGTTCACCTCATTATCGAACAAGACGTTGTACGACGTCTTGGCCTGACTCGAATCTGCCATGAGAAAGCCGACTTTATTGAGGCTCAGAATATTCCCAGAGGCCTCGATCGTGGACAAGCCTAGGAATGCCGCTCCACCACCATTCTTGACCAGGGTATTATTGACCAAGACCGCTTTTGTCCTGTCACTGATCACGACGGCCTCGAACAAATTTCTGGTGATGATATTACGCTCAAGCCGGACCGAAGATGTGCCGGTCACATTCACACCGTGGTCGTTATCATGGATTACATTTCCGATCAGAAGAACCTGAGAATCCGAAAAATGCACGCCCGTCGTCTCACTCCCCCCGATCACACAGTCTTCGATACGGACATCCTGCACCTGTTGGCCGAAAACCATTCCTTTCGCATGAACCTGACGCAGCGTGATGCGGTTCCCGTTGAAAATGCCGAGGGCATGCCCTCCATGTTCGCCAATCGTAAGGCCGCTGATTTCGATATCTGTCGCCCCATAGGGCCACTTGCCGACATGCAGCACGCCGACTAGATCGCTTCTCCCAAGGAGAGTTACCTTGTCTGCACCCGCACCCATAATCTTGATCTTTTCTTTGCTATGGACGGTAAGATCCTGAGCATAAGCCCCTGCCTTGATCAGGACCGTGTCACCCTTCATGGCGCTGTCCACGGCCTCTTGAAGTGAAGAAAAATCCCCCGTGCCGTCGAGCGCGACGGTAATTGTCCTCGGCGTGGGCACGGTATTTTCAGCTCGGGCACGGCCCGGACCAACAAAGATCAAACCAAGGACTAGCGCGAAATAAACAATTGGCCGCATGGGGAACTTCATACAAGCCCGCGGCCAATCCTGTCAATCGCGCGTTGTTGTACGGCAGGACGCATGATATGCTCCGCCGCCATGATGCTTGTCGGCTTAACCGGAGGCGTGGCCACCGGGAAAAGCACCATCGCAAAGATGTTCCGGCAATGCGGGGCCATCGTAATCGACGCGGATGAATTAGCGCGTGACGTTGTTCAGCCAGGCAAACCGGCGTGGCGGGAGATTGTCATGGCGTTCGGCAGGGGAATCTTGCATCCTGATAGCACCATCGATCGTCACGCTCTGGGCGCGATCGTCTTTCGCGACAAAAAAAACCTCCGCCGTCTCGAACGGATCATTCACCCGCGCGTCGCACGGCAACAGGTCAAGCTGGCCAAACAAGCCGAAAAGAGAAATCCCCACGCGGTCGTGATCTACGATGTCCCGTTGCTCTTCGAAGCCGGCATCGACAAACGTGTGGATAAGATCATTGTCGTGACCGCTGATCGAGAAACCCAGATCGCCCGCCTCAGAAAGCGAAATGGCCTCTCACGATCCGAAGCACTTCGACGCATCAGAAACCAGCTGCCTCTGACAAAAAAGCGCCGACTGGCAAATTATATTCTGGATGGCACTAGGGATCGAAGACGGCTTGCCAGAGAGGTCTTCAAGCTGTTTAAAGACCTCCGGCCTCTTGGTTGACCGGCGTTCGTATGCGTCAATGGCGCTTTCTCCGGGCTTCGCTCCCTGGGCCTTACGACGCGGTTTGGCGATTCACAACGGGCCGCCATGAATAACGCGGGCTAAGAGCCTTCTACTTTCAGCTTTCACGCTGTGATAGAGTCACACCGATATGCACAACGTCGTTATCATCGGATCGGGTCCGGCGGGACTCACCGCAGCCATCTATGCTGCCCGCGCGAATCTCGTTCCTCTCCTCATCGAAGGCTGGATGGCAGGCGGCCAGCTCACGACTACCACCGAAGTGGAAAACTACCCTGGTTTCGCAAAGGGCATCATGGGGCCGGAACTAATGAAAGAGATGCGCTCTCAAGCAGAGCGATTTGGAACGGTCTTCAAGATCGGTGACGCCACATCGGTCGATCTCCGGACTCGGCCTTTTCAAATCATTGTGGACGGCGAGGAAGCCCTTGAAACCAAAACGTTGATCATCGCGACCGGCGCCTCTCCGATCACGCTCGGTCTCTCAAACGAAAAACGATTGTGGGGCCATGGTGTGTCCAGCTGCGCGACCTGCGATGGATTTTTCTTCAAAGGTAAAGAATTGGTTGTCGTAGGTGGCGGAGACAGCGCGATGGAAGAGGCGACATTTCTCACCAAGTTCGCCACCAAAGTGTCGGTTGTTCATCGCCGCGACAAGCTTCGGGCTTCCAAAATCATGCAAGACCGGGCCATGAAGAATGAAAAAATTGCTTTTGTCTGGAACAGTGTCGTCGAAGATATTCTTGGACAGGATGTGGTGGCCGGTGTCCGCATCAGGAATGTCGTCACTGGAAAGGCCTGGGATTTGCCCTGTTCCGGGTTCTTCCTGGCGATCGGCCACCACCCGAACACCGCGCTTTTCAACGGCCAGCTGAAGATGGACGGCGCAGGCTATATCGTGACGAATCACGGAACAGCCACCGATGTCCCCGGCGTGTTTGCGGCGGGGGATGTCCAAGACCCCCATTATCGTCAGGCCATTACCGCAGCCGGGACCGGCGGCATGGCTGCGATCGACGCCGAGCGATTCTTAGAAGCCTCAGGCCAAGGTTGAGGCCAAGGCTCAGCTCTTTCGGAAAAAAGGACCTTACACCTTAACCTCGACCTCAACCTATCTCCAGCATGCGTTGTGTGATCGTCCACTATCATGAGCTTGCTCTTAAGGGCCACAATCGAGATTACTTCGAGCAATGCCTCATTAAAAACATTCGGACCGCCCTGGCGGATGCGGGAGTGCGGCAAGTCGAGAACCTGCACAGTCGAATCCGCATCTGGCTCCCGCCCGAAGCTCCCCCAGAAGTGGTTCGAGAGCGGCTTATACGTGTATGCGGCATTGCCAATTTTTTGCCGGGTCGTGTTGTTCCGCTCCAATTGGCTAATCCGAACTTGGATGCGCTCACAACGGCAGTCTTCGAAGAGATTGAATCGCAATCCTTCACCACGTTCAGGATTACAGCCAGACGAGCCGACAAGCGACTGACGTTGACCTCAATGGACATAGAAAAAGCGCTCGGTGCCGCGGTCTGCGCCAGAACCGGAAGGAAAGTCAGCTTGAAGAATCCTGACTTGACCATTTATATCGAGCTCCTGTCAAAGGAGGCGTTTTGCGCGGCGGCAAAGATCGAAGGTCCCGGCGGCATGCCGGTCGGCGTGAGCGGAAAGATCGCCTGCCTGATTTCGGGTGGAATCGACTCACCTGTGGCCGCCTATCGCATGATAAAGCGCGGATGCCTTGCTTCTTTCATTCACTTTTCGGGGCGGCCATTGGTCAGCCGAGCTTCGGAGGAAAAAGTTCACGAACTTGTACGGCACCTCACCGCCTTTCAATACGATTCACGCCTCCATGTGATTCCTTTCGGGGAAATCCAGCGAGAGATCATTCTGAACGCGCCTGCCCCGTTCCGCATCGTGCTGTACAGACGAATGATGGTCCGAATCGCTCAGGAGTTGGCGAGAAAGGAACAGTGTTGGGCGTTAGTGACAGGCGATAGCCTGGGTCAAGTGGCGTCTCAAACGCCTCAGAATTTGTGTGCGATTGAAGAAGCAGCGGAGCTGCCGATCCTCCGGCCACTGATCGGCATGGACAAACGTGAGATCATCGACGAAGCCAGACGTCTCGGCACCTACGAGACGTCGATAGAGCCCGACCAGGACTGTTGCAAACTATTTGTGCCTCCCCACCCAAGCACCAAAACTCGCCTTGATGATGTGCATAGAGTCGAACGCATGATCGATATTTTCGCCTTGGTCAAACGAGGCGTGGAGAACGCGGAGTTGACCGAGTTGTCGTTCCCCTCTTCGGCTGCGTCACGTGAAGCCATTGCAAAACCGGATCGACCACGGTAAGCTCGGCACACCCATCGAGTATGTTCTCCTCGCCTGCTCGATAATCAAACCAGCCGACGATCTGCCATACCGGAGAGGTGCGAGAGCGGCCGAATCGGGCAGTCTCGAAAACTAATTTTTGGATAACACGAAAACCCAATAAAAATGATAATTCCCGCATAAACACAGGGGGAAGAGCGCTTTAGCCCTTCCCCTGCTTTCCTCAGATTTCCCTCCATTTCCCACTCATTTCACAACGCTTTTCACAACGGTGTAAATACGCCTCTAACAGTGTCAACAGCACCAATTGATAGTCCAAAGATGCTCTGCTACATTGCGCCCGCCGGTAGAAGGCTCAAAAGCGTAATTCTAGATCAGCCTTGATTAGTTGATACTATGGGCGGTATCATGACGCAACAAAGAATAGGGGAGATACGCGGCCGGATTGCAGATATGCGTAATCGCCTAGGAAATATCAAGTTCAGTGAGATGAGCGCGTTAGCCCAGTCAGTGGGCAGAGCACAACGGCCCGGGAGCTCGCCGCCCATGTATGTGAGCCCGCTTCCAGGAAGACGGGCCCTGCCTATTCACTATCACCCGGGATGCATGAAAAAAGGGACGGCAAAGGCCTCGCTTGATATTATTGAGGGCGATCTTGACGCCTGGGAAGTACAGTTGGAAGAAGGCAAGCGCTAGAAGGAGGAGGTTCCATGCCGAACATCACCCCTACTGACATGATGCAGCGTCCATACGAGCGTGTATTGATCCCGGAAGCAGAGGGCGGATACTCGGCATACATTTCGGAGTTCGAAGGGTGTATCGCCGAAGGCGAAACTCCAGAAGAAGCACTAAAAAATCTAGAGGCAACCGCCATTGGATGGATTGAGGCTGAGATTGAAGCTGGCCGTGATATTCCCAGCGCATGGAATGATCAGGTGTACAGCGGTAAACTCCTACTTCGACTTCCAAAAAGCTTGCATCGACAATTAGCGCGCGAGGCTGAAAAAGAAGGGATAAGTCTGAATCAGTACGTCATTTATAAGCTCGCGCAGCAAAAGACAACGGTCGCCACTGCGGTTCCTGAGTCGATAAATCAATTGTTTGAGAAAGCCATTGCGAGTCTTTACGGTGCCATAGAAAGACCGGCTCAACTTGATCCATTCGAAAAGTATCTGACCGTATCCAGCGCTTCCAGGACCATACTTACAGGAAAATTAGCA
>NZ_JBLYIG010000052.1:0-4292 GCF_049222245.1 Nitrospira sp. BLG_2
GGTGATCCCAGCAGACAACCAAGTCAGCAACCATCCAGTCAACCCACCAGACAGCCCAGCAGTCGACCAAGCAATCAACCCACAAGGCAACCAACATCACAACCTTTTGGTGATCCCACAGATCAACCAAGTGGTCAACCAATCGGTGATCCCAGCAGACAACCAAGTCAGCAACCATCCAGTCAACCTACAGGCCGAGTGCTTCCGATCGGAGGGCTCAAGGAAAAGATTTTGGCGGCGAAGCGAGCGAAGCTCACCACAGTGATCCTTCCACGTCGAAATAAAAAGGACCTAGAGGAAACCCCCAAACATCTCCTCAAAGGCATTCAATTGGCGTTTGTCGAGACCATGGACGATGTCATGAAGATCGCCCTCCGACGAAGCGCCAAGGCTACGCCCTCCTCCGGGAAATCATCGGCCCCTCCGGCGCCGACACGCATCCGTCCTCTGGGACCCGGCAAAGGTCGGCGGTCGCACGAACTCCCTGCCACGGCGATGGCAAACAAACGGCCCGCACAGTCATAGGATCGTGTCGTGGCCCGTCCTCAGGCCCATCCTCACATTCAGGAATTCGCTCTGATCCGATCTCTTGAGGGTCAGTTTGCTCGTCACGCGCCAGGGCTCGTCCAAGGCATCGGCGACGATGCGGCCGTGATTGAGACATCCGCCCAGGCCTGGTGGTACTTCACAACGGATTTGCTTGCCGAAGGGATCCACTTTGACATGAAGTCGGCTACCTCTGAGTCGATCGGATACCGGGCAGCCATGGCCAATCTAAGTGATATTGCCGCGATGGGCGCCGTCCCTCGCTATTTGCTCATTTCGCTCGCCATCCCGAGGACATTGAAGCGGTCTCACATCTACAAGTTGTACCGCGGCTTGATGAAGGCTTGTCGCCTCTATGACGTGGCACTCATCGGTGGCGATACCTCGGCGTCCAAGGCTGGACTCTTTCTTAGCATCACCCTGGTCGGCACAACAAGCGGGCGCCGGGCGCTTTTTCGGCGCGGTGCCAAAGCGGGAGATGACATCTATGTTTCCGGCACTCTAGGCGACTCCCTGGCAGGTCTCAAACTTTTGATGAGCCGCACAACCTCGTACTCCTTGGTAAGGAGGAAGACCAAGTTCTCGCGCTCCCATCGGCAATTTCTTGTCCGCCGCCACTCCCATCCCACCGCAAGAGTCGCCGAAGGCCAGTGGCTCAATGATGGGCAACTCGCTTCCGCCGCCATCGACCTGTCCGACGGCCTCTCCGGAGATCTTCGGCATCTATGCGAAGAAAGTCGAGTCGGCGCAGAGATAGAACTCGATACGATACCGATCTCCCCAGCCTGCCGTGCCTATGCCCGGGCGATCGGCGTCTCGCCGATTCGATTCGCGCTCACCGGCGGGGAAGATTACGAGCTTCTGTTTACTGCTTCTCCGCACAACTGCGAGACTATCGAACAGCAAGCACAAACACGAGGCTATCGCATAACTCGTATCGGAACGATTCGCCCACAGCGGTTCGGAATTCAGATGCGGTCCGACGGCCGGACGCAACCGATGCCGGCCACCAGTTACGAGCATTTTCGCTGATCCCCGACATGAGTAACCAGTCCACGAATCGAAGGGGCCGATCATTCCGAGCACTCTTACGCCAAGTGCTCCATGTACAAGAGTCCCCGCAACGCACTGCGTTGGCATTTGCCCTGGGCGTCTTCATCGCATTCTCACCCGCCTATGGCTTGCACACGGCGATGGTCCTGCTGTGTACGTGGCTGTTTGGACTCAATTTCCTGGCCTTGTTTACCGGTGCCTTAATCAACAATCCCTGGACCATCATTCCGATCTTGGGCGCAACCTACTGGACCGGTGCATTGCTCTTGGGGCGCACGGATGTACCAAATTTCGATTGGCAGGATCTGAGTTTCAGCGGCATCTATCAACAAGTCCTTCCCTACGCAGCTCCTTTTATGCTCGGAGGACTCGTTCTCAGCGTGCTGGGAGCGCTGTTGTCCTATCCGGTCGCCTACCTGCTTTTCCACAGACATCGTTCCTCACCAACCGGACTCACGACTGAACCGTTGCCGCCCTCCGATCAGGTGGGCTAAGATATCTGCTTGCCATGGAACCGGCAGACCGACCGAACGCTCCGTATGATGGATCGGCGCTCATCGCCGACCCCATCCACAAGTACGTCACGTTCACCGTACCGTACGCGCGGCCTGATCCACATGAACACACCGAGAAAGACCTCATCGACTCGCCGTGGGTTCAGCGGCTGCGCTACATCTACCAGCTGCAGAGTGCACGCTGGGTCTATCCCTCGGCGGAACATACGCGATTCGTGCATTCTCTTGGAACGATGCACGTGGCGGGACGATTCGCGCGACATCTGTATCCATTTCTCAAAAAAGCCGTCAAGGACGTTCCGTCGGCCAATTTTGTCGAAGAACTCTTACGGGTGACGGCCTTGGTTCATGACATTGGGCACGGTCCGTTTTGCCATTTCTTCGATGACAACTTTCTCCATGCCCATAATCTCACGCATGAACGGTTGGGGCAAATCATCATCCGGGAACATTTGGCTCCCCTCATCAGGAAAATTCACCGAAGCCCGTCCGGACCCTTCGCGAAAGGGGAAGAACTGAATCCCGACCAGATTGCCCACCTGATCCTCAAGGAGAAAGGCAAGGACAATTCCCGCCTCCCTCGATGGTTGAACATGCTTCAGCCTGTGATCTCCGGGAGTTACACCGGAGATAATCTGGACTACGTCTTGAGGGACTCTTATATGTGCGGTGTGGCGGTAGGCCCGGTCGACCTGACGAGATTGATTCATTACACGATCGTGACGGACAAAGGCTTCACCATTCACAAAACCGGGCTTCCGTCCCTACAAATGTTCCTCAACACGAGGATGTAGCTCTACTCCAACGTCTATTTCCATCGCACCACTCGAGCGATCGACATCCATCTGCGGGACATCTTCGGTCAGACGATGAAGCTGCTCTGTCCCAACGATCCGCGCAAGAATATGGATAGGTATCGGATCCTGACGGACTGGTCGCTTTTGGAAGAAGTCCGAGGATGGAAACAGTCGCGCCACAAAGCTCGCCGTCACCTGGGACAAGAGTGGGCACGGATCGTGGGCCGAGATATCAAATGGAAGATGGCCTACAGCACGACGTTGAAAGAAAAAGGACAGGAACGTGGCATGGCGTTTCCCAGCCATCGGCATTTCGAGCAGCAGATTGCCAAAGAACTGCCGCCCGGCTTGAGGCGACTGCCGTTTCGTGTGGACATGGCCCTGTTGGACCCACGACCTGACCCCAAAGACCGCCGTGGGAATCCTCTCTACGTGTACGACCCCGGAACGGGTCAAGTTTCCACCGAGCCGCTGGAAGAATTCTTAGACCTTCTGCCCACGCGACTCATCCAGTTTCGAATCTATTCTCCCGATCATCACCACGACGCAGCCTTGTCGCAAGCGGCGGCAACCGTCCTCAACAAGACACCGATGAGTCTCGAATCCAACTACTGAGCGATTGGTGGATCAATCATCGTTGGTGAATAGCGAGGCTGGTGAAACCCTACGGTATGACGGCGACTTCCCAGGTACGGGAGTGAGCAAGATCCAAGAGCCTGCCGGTTGGCTAGGCTGACATTTGGAGGAGCAGGCCTTTTAGCAGCTGGACTTTTTTCATCTTCATGATCTCGCGCTGCTCATCTGATGGGAAATGAGGACCGCGTTTTGTCGATGGAAAACGTGCTTCGAACCGCTCGATGATCTCAAGCGCTTCCGCCTCTTCTCCGGCCAAAAGCAACACCTTCATGAGTTGGAGGTAGGCAGGAACAAGAAACATCAGATGCCGCACTTCTTTCACTTCATTGATGACATACCGATAGCTTTCGATCGCAACCTCTGGATTGATCTTTTCATAGCTGAGGGCCTCGATGATATGTATTCCCAGTCGATCCGTATCGGCGCTGATACACCGTTCCCACTGCCCGTTGACCAAGGCCCGTACTTCTTCCGTTGACAACTGGATGCCGCCATTTTTGACATTGTTGCGGAGTTGTTCCAATAGGCCTCTCGCTTCTAGCCAGGCTCCGTACAGTCCGACCAATACGCCGGTACAGGGCGTGGATTGTTGACATTTGCCGGTATGCGGGGAAAACCTCTTCTTCGCGACCTGGGAAGGTAAGAAGAAGCAGCCATTCGATGCGGCACAGACCTCACAGATATGGTCGTCATTGGGCGTCACGTAGATATACATGCGAATGCCGGATCGATCGAAGATATCGAT
>NZ_JBLYIG010000053.1:0-6046 GCF_049222245.1 Nitrospira sp. BLG_2
CTCGCGAACCTGGTGATCTCCAAGGCTCGGTTGGACCCTGTCATCAACTGGCAAAGAGAAGAACGGCAGTTGACCCAGTTCATGGAGAAGATGCCCTTCAAGGTATCGCTCACGGCTCGTGTCGGCTCCCTCGCCGCCGGCGAAAAGCAGAAAGTGGAGATTCTCAAGCAACTCGCGCTGAAGAACCGAATCCTCATTCTGGATGAACCGACTTCCGTTTTGACGCCGCAAGAAGCCGATGAAATGTTGGGGCACCTTCGAGCCATGACGCTGGCTCAACAATTGAGCGTTCTGATCATTACTCACAAGCTTCGCGAAGTGGCGGCCTTCGCGGATGATGTCACGGTCCTGCGCAAGGGGCGGTTCGTAGGTTCAGGACAAGTGTCGGAATTGAAAGTCACTCAGATGGCGGAGATGATGGTGGGGTCGGAAGTGACGGTGAAACCGAAACGACGGAACGAGCAGCCGAGCAAGATTCCCAAATTGGTCCTGCAAGATATCCGCGTCAAGGACGACATCGGTGTGGAAGTCGTGAGAGGCGTGCATCTCACCATCCATGAAGGCGAAATCGTCGGCGTGGCGGGAGTATCAGGCAACGGGCAGCGCGAACTGGTCGAGATCTTGGCGGGTCAACGCCAGGCCACGGCTGGGACGATCCGTGTGCGGGATCAGCCTTTCCAGCCGACCCGCGAGCAAATCATGCGGCACAAGATGTTCTGTCTTCCGGAGGAGCCGCTCCAAAACACGTGCGTGGGGCGCATGACGGTGGCTGAAAATCTGGCGTTCCGCAATTTCGATGTCCGGCCTCACGCGGTGGGAGGATGGCTCATCAATCGACCGGCACTGCGCCGGAGCGCACAGGGACTGATTGAGCGCTACAACATTAAACCACCCTATCCCGAGATCCCGATCCAATCGCTCTCCGGCGGTAACGTGCAACGCGCGGTCTTGGCGCGCGAGCTGTCGGCGGATGTGGAAATTCTGATCATCGCCAATCCATGTTTCGGGCTGGACTTTCTGGCCATGGAAGAAATTCGTTCGCAGATTGTGGCCGCGCGCAATCGCGGGACGGCGGTGCTGTTGGTCAGCGAAGATCTCGACGAGATTTTGGAACTCTCCGATCGCACGGTGGTGATGTTCAACGGTCAGTTCGTCTATGAAACCACGTCGTCCGGCGCCGACCTGGCCGTCATCGGACGACACATGACGGGGCATACGACATGAGTACGGTTCCCGCCTCCCCTTATCCTTATCCTTTGCCCGCGAAAGATTCAGGCAATCGAATGGCATTGGTGATTATCGATATGCAGCGCGACTTCGTTGAGCCGGGCGGATTCGGCGCTGCGCTGGGAAACAAGGTCGAGCGTCTGCAGAAGATCGTGCCGACGGTGGCGGGTCTGCTTAGGACATTTCGTGAATTGCGGTTGCCGGTTATTCACACGAGGGAGGGCCATCGTCCCGATCTTTCGGATTGCCCACCGGCCAAGAAACGGCGCGGCGATTCTACTCTTCGCATCGGCGATCCCGGTCCGATGGGGCGCATTCTGGTGCTGGGAGAGCCGGGGAACGAGATCGTTCCCGAATTGCGGCCTGAAGCCGGCGAGCTGGTGATCGACAAACCCGGCAAGGGAGCATTTTATGCAACCGGTCTCGATGAGCATCTGAAGGCGGATGGAATCACCCATCTGATTTTTACGGGAGTGACCACCGAAGTGTGCGTGCAAACCAGCATGAGGGAAGCCAATGACCGCGGATACGAATGTTTGCTGGTCGAGGACGGGACCGAAAGTTATTTTCCCGATTTTAAACAAGCGACGGTTCGCATGATCCAATCGCAGGGAGGCATCATCGGCTGGATCACGACGGCTGATCGCCTGACGGATGCCCTCCGTAACACCTACGGTTAACGACATAGAGAACTGAGCGCCATCCGCTTCAGGAGTGGAAATGTCTCGAGGAATAGCAATGGAGGAATTGTTACCGGCATGGCTGCTTCAAAACGACAGCGTGCGCCATCCCTCGCTCAGGGGCCGGCTCCACAAGGGAGCCTTGTTTCAGACCGATCTTATCAACGCAGTGTATCGAGCGATCATGGGGGGCGCCGCGTGAATGAGACCGATGTGCTGCTCGCGGTAAACGGCACGCTGATGCGGGGGCTCGAGCTCAACCCCAACATGGTGGCCGCCAAGGCAACGTTCGTCCGCGAGACGATGACCGAGCCGGCCTATCGCCTCTGGACGATCAACGATGAGCACCCTGCGATGCTGCGTGTCACCGATGGAACAGGCGTCAAGGTAGCCGTTGAAGTTTGGTCCGTGCCCGCCGAGGGATTGGCGGGAATCTTGATGAATGAGCCTCCCGGTCTATGTATCGGAAAGGTCCGTCTTGAAGACGGGACCGTCGTCTTAGGTGTGTTAGGCGAACCGGCGCTGGTCGAAAAGCACCGAGAAATCACCGCATATGGAGGCTGGCGCAGCTACGTGGCACAGCGTCCTACCGCACCCTGACACATAATTCAGATTGTTTCTTGTATAACAGCGGGGCGAAGGTCTAACAGTCGCGTCTCCACCCCTCGCTTGGTCCGAGCCGGAGACAGCTGCTCGGACTGGACGCAACGGCATTTGTTGTGAGCATGCTAGGAACCGCACTTAAGATCGGTTCCTATAGCCGTAGGTTCGTTTGATTACTTCTTTTTCACCGGATGGTGGGCCTCCTCGGCATGGGCCAGCGATTCTTCCGCATGTGTCAGCGATTCCTTCGCATGCTCGAGCGCTTCCTTTGCGTGGGCATTGTCGCTTCCCTGTATGGCTTCTTCCAGATGTTTAATCGCTTCCTTTTCGTGCGCAATGCCCTCCTTGGCGTGCTTGATGACTTCTTTAACGTGTCCCCCTTGGTCTGCAAGCGCCGAATTTGCGATCCCTCCTGCGAGCAAACCGCACACTGAAACAGCAACCACGGCCGCTTTCATCCTATGCATAGCCCACCTCCTTATAACATAACAATAGCCGGTAGGAATCGATTCTCCTGTCGTGAGCACCCTCTTGCTCATTCTGATTACATACTCTTCTGCCCTTTATCGGTCTACTCACAGCTGCTCCAGTTGCAACACAATTTTTGACTTTTTCGCGGGCCCTCTCAATGCCAGACAAAATCCCTGCTAGGCAGTACGCTCACCTAGGGCCTGTACAATGTCGAGACGAGACGCTCTCACCGCAGGAACAAGCCCTCCTGGAATGCGAGATTCTGACGCGCGCGTATGACCGCGGCCCGCTTGCGGAAGTGCGAAGCTTCCAATGGTTTTCCGATATCCATCAGCAAACTACTGTAACTTTGGAGCGTGACGGCCAATATGGGATGATTTCGACCCATGGTTTGTTGTTGAATCACCAGCGCGCGCTCGTAGCGAATCTTTGCTTCATCGAGTAGACCGCGTTCATGCGCCAACAGAGCCCAATTTCCTAGAATGCTGCCTGTCAGACTTTCTGCCGGTTCTTTGGCCGCTTCATTACTCGCAAGGGCTTCGCGATACCCCTTATCGGCATTTTCAGATAACCCTTGCACGTGATACAAGTTAGCCAGATTGTTCAGACAGAGAGCAACCGAGGGATGGTTATCTCCTAATCGAGCACGGCGAATCGCAAGCGCTCGCATATATAGCGGTTCCGCGAATGCGTACAGCTGCTTTTCCTTATACAGCGATGCCAGATTGTTAAGAATCGGTGCCGCATCATCTGAATTGGTCTCGTGGCGTCCTTCCAGCATAGCCAGGGCCAAATGAAATCGAGTTTCGGCCTGAACAAGCTTTCCCTGTCTTCTATAGAGGATTCCCAGGCCATTGTATTCAATCGCCAATGCCGGATGCCCAGGCTCCAACGACCGCTCTCTGATCTTGAGTGAACGAAGATAATACCTCTCCGCCTGCTCAAGCTGTCCATCCTCAACATAGATTTCCGCAAGATTGTGTAGGGCAGTTGCCACATTGGGATGCTCTATACCACCCGCCCGCCTCCAAACCGTTAGCGCCTGCTCGTAGTAGGACTTTGCCTCTGCGTATCGATTTTGTTCATGGAAAACGAGACCCAAATTGTTGAGAGACGTTCCCACACGTTCGTCGGTCATCCCGAGCAGGGTTGCTTCCTGATAGGCAGCTCGAAAAATCCGTTCCGCCTCCCTGTACGCTCCCTGTTCGCGTGCGGCAGTACCCGCTTCCGTCAAGCTTTGCCATCGATCAGTGGGGTCAGCTCCCACCGGGTTCGATGAAAGTAAGAAAAGAAACGGTACAATCGCAAGAAGAGTGGACCAGCTCCAGCCTCCTCCCCATCTCGGCCTCATCCATCACCCCTTTGATCAATCGCGCTACACCCGCCACGCGACATCTGTCCTGCCAACCCTCTTCAAAACACGCCTGCGTTTTATAACCCGTCGGCTAAGTCCCGAGTGTTCAGTTCGGAACAAGATTTAAAAGGGTTGGGAGAAGAGGCGGCAGGCAACCTTCACCCCCAACGCTTGGTCCCGAGCGAAGGCATCCCGCTGAATA
Organism: Nitrospira sp. BLG_2; assembly: GCF_049222245.1. Lineage (NCBI taxonomy): Bacteria > Pseudomonadati > Nitrospirota > Nitrospiria > Nitrospirales > Nitrospiraceae > Nitrospira > Nitrospira sp. BLG_2. The sequence continues at coordinate 4,538 of NZ_JBLYIG010000053.1, forward strand.
GGGCCGGCCATCATGTCGACTGAGCCGACACGGCTCGTCTTGTGGCTGTGCCCCCCGCTACAACGTGACATTCACCCCGCCGAAGAATTGCCGTGGAGCTCCCATCCAGTTGGCCCCGACAATCGATACCAGATACGAGTCGTCGAGTATATTTTCTCCGATTACGAACGCACTGACATTTTTATAGATGGGATATGCCACATTGAAATCCAAAATGAACTGATCGCTCAGCTTGACCGTGTTATCGGTTGAGGCAAAGATGTTTTGGTTGGCTCGCAAACGAAACGCAAAATCGAGCCCCTCCGGCTGGCGGTACCGCAGCGTCACCGTCTCAGAATGGAGTGGGATATTGGGATTGCGATTCCCCACAATAGTGGGATCGGCGGGATTGGACGTGATGGTGGAGTCGGTATAGGTATAGCCGAAAATCGCCGACCAATGCTGTGCCAGCTCCACTTCGCCCAAGACTTCGACTCCGCGGCTTCGAAGTTTGCCCACATTGAACCATTGCAGAGTGAAGACGGGAAAGAAGCTCGTGGCAACCGGTGTAATTGCGTGATTGACCTCATTCCAGAAGAAATTGACCTGGCCCTTCAATCGGCTAATATTGAGATCGAGGCCGACATCTCCCCCTACCATAGTCTCAGGAGCCAACTGAGGATTGCTCCGCAAGCTAAATCCCGTCACGAGAAGGTTGTAATGCATGGCGTCAAGGGTGGGAGCACGAAAGGCCCGGTAGATAGAAGCCCGGATGGCGAGGGGCTCAATCAGCTGATAACGGGTGGCCAGTTTCGGATTGAGCTGCACCCGATCCTCGTTTGCAAAGTCGGTTGTTCCGCCCGGAGCGGATACCTGCTTGGATTCATAGTTACGGTAGTAATCCAGCCGCAGACTGCCCAAGATTTCCAGCTTCGGAATGGGGAAGACGCTGGCTTGACCAAATCCGCCCACAAACAGTTGCTTTCCATACCCATCGAGTGTGGTGGGGCTGGCTCCGGGCGCGCTAAAGACTTGCGACCGATCGACGCTCTGAATTTGGCGCAGATCCAACCCGAGCTGAACCGAGCGGAATATCTCGTTGATGGTCCGTGAATACTGTGTATAGCCTCCAATGCTGGTGGAGGGGATCTGATGGAGATTGGACAGAAAAGCTGAGTTCCGATCTCCTGGTATCACAAAGGAGGGATTGTTGGTCGTGAAATTCTGTTGCAGATAGAAGGCATTGGCCTCCACCGTTTCCGCCTCGCTTAATTTCCATGTCGCTCCTGTTTGGACATTCACCGTAAGCTGGTGATTGTCAGCCAACGCTCGACCGATGTTTTGGTTGCTGTTGTAATAATTCGCGCGGCCATACCATCGGAACTCGGGAGAAGTGTAGTCGGTTTTGAACGACACATTGGCGTTTCCTCCTCCGGCCGGTTGATCAATCGCCCCTCGTAGATCCGCCTGCTGCGGAATATACCCGTCCGTTTGGTGATAGTTAATATTGGCGCTGATTCCAAATCGATC
>NZ_JBLYIG010000054.1:0-3476 GCF_049222245.1 Nitrospira sp. BLG_2
ACAGGTCATGAACGGTCAGCTGAGTAATCTCTGATGGTGCAGGAACCGAGCAAGAACTGACGTTTCAGGCCTCAAGCGCGTGGACGAGTGCGGCACGAATCCCTCGTCCTTCCCGTTCACGGAACGAGACGGCGACACGGAGTTGTTCCAGGTACTGCTCCAGCGTCTTCCCGCCCAGATCGAGCTTGCGAGTGGCAAAGAACGAGCGCACGTCCTGTTCGAGCTCCGGAGTGGCAAGACCGACGATGCCTCCGCACATCCGGCGATTACCTCAGAGCTGACGTGCTGAGCCAGATGCTTTGACCAGTTCGATAGGGCTTGCTATCATGAGAATGTTGGATCACTGATCTTTGGTTCGATCTCTGGAGAGTGCCATGCGCTATGAACGAATCAGCATAGACCCTCATATCTGCAGCGGGAAACCCTGCATTCGCGGCACACGGATCATGGTGACCAACATTCTCGGCCTGATTGCCGGCGGCTATACGAACGATCCAATCCTGCAAACCTACCCTGAACTCACTCGCGAGGACATTGCGGCGGCCCTGGACTATGTAAGTCAGGTCGTCGATGAAGATAAAGTGATCCCCCGTGCCTGAAGCTCTCACCGTCCTCTTGGATCAAAACGTCCCCCGTGCCGTCGCTCCCTGGATTCGAACTCGGCGTCCGCAGTGGACGGTCTTCCATACTGTTGACGTCGACCTATCCGGTCAGCTTGACGAAACGCTCTTCGCCTGGGCTCAGCGGCAGAACGCCATGATCATCACGTTTGACGAAGATTTTGCCGACCAGCGGGCGTTTCCCCTTGGCTCCCACTCGGGAATCATTCGACTGCGCGTCTGGCCCACCACGATCGAGGAAACTCAACTGGCGCTGGAGCGGCTACTCACGGAGGTGCCAGACGAAGAGCTTGCGCGAGCGCTTGTGATCATCGACCGTGAAGCCATTCGCGTCCGGCGCGGTCCGTAGGTTGTCTATTGTATAACATTGATTGAGCTTGACACCGGCTTATTAACCCCATCCCTGAGAAAGGCAAGAAAGAAATGCCGCTCTCTAAAGCATGGATGGATGTTCTATGTTTCGTGCTGTATCGCGCTGACAAGCGCTGCCTGTATCGTGCGTCCTTCCCGTTCGCGGAACGAGACGGACACACGGAGTTGTTCCAGGTACTGCTCCAGCGTCTTCCCGCCCAGATCGATCTTGCGGGACGCGAAAAAGTCGCGCACGTCCTGTTCGAGCTCCGGAGTGGCAAGACCGACGATGCCTCCGCACATCCGCCTCAGACCTTGTTTCGGGAACAGCCGATCCATGTGATCCCAATTCGCTTTCACAAAATCCCACGTGAGGTCACGGCTATACACACTCAGGAGCATGGCTCCGACGATGAAGGGAGCGTCTTGGGTGCGGATCTCGCCGTTGATCGTGCGGGTTAAGGTGCGCGCGAGTAACTCCTTGTGCCGAAAAGAGGCCAAAGAAAAGAGGTAGCGCCGTTCTTCCTGGGGGGTAGACCCGGTTCGATAAAGTTCTAAGAATTCATCATACCGGGCTTCGTCTCCGGTGTGGGCCAGAATGGCCACGAGCGCGGGCACGACATTCGAGTCGATGGAAGCCGGATCTTGGCGGTATCGCCGATACCGTTCTGCCGCCTCCTGTTGTGTCGCAGCATCATTACCCAGTTTGCCAAGAGCGCCGAGTAGATCACCCCGCAATTGCCGAACGAGATCCGACTCGCCTTGCCTCGTATCCCATCCCAACTCCTCTATTGTCGGCTTGACGCAGTGGCACACAAGGGTTTCAAGGTCTTTCCGATCTTCCGAGGAGATGATCCTGTTCAGGAAGGAAAAGGAGTCCAGCAACACCGCCCAGACGTTCTTGTCCCGCTCACTCTTGAAATGGCCGGTGAGTCGGAGATACTCCGGAAGCGTCGTGAGCCCGGCCACTGTGGTCGCCCACGTGTCACTGACGAGGATGAACCGTTCGATGGCCGCCAGACGATCAAGCCCCTGATCGAGTAGTTGCTCTAGGAGCGGGGCCCGATGGCGGACACGATAAAACCCATGCCCTCCTTCGTTGACAAACACGGACGTCACTCCATCTGGTAGTCCGACCTTCGTCTCTTGCCCGGTCAACAAGAGTTGACGGTGTTCCGTACGATTGCCGACGGCAAGACGAATCTGGATGGGGATCTGCCACAGTTCCTCCAACGCCGGCTCTTGGACGAGATACGTAAACCGTTGTTGCGAGAGCCGCAGTTCTTGACCATGCAATTCCGCCGTGACCAAGGGAAACCCCGGTTGAAAGATCCACCCGTTCATCAACTCAGGCACCGGTTGGCGGGCCGCCGTGCCGAGGGCCGTCCAGAGATCCTGCGTATCCGCGTTGCCGTACGCATGGGTACGAAGATACTGTCGCACACCGTCCCGGAAGACCGTTGGGCCGATATGCTGCTCCAACATCCGAAGGACCGACGCCCCTTTTTCATAGGTCAAAATGTCGAACATTGCGTCGGCGTCCTTCGGTGCGTGAACCGGGTATTCGATCGGCCGGGTGCTCACCAGCCCATCGACCGAGAACGCGGCCGCTCGCGCGACGCTGAAACTCTCCCAACGTTTCCATTCCGGTTTCCCGGCATCAACGGCCAGCATCTCCATGAAGGTCGCGAACGCCTCGTTCAGCCAAAGCCCATTCCACCACGACATAGTGACTAAGTCGCCGAACCACATATGGGCGTTCTCATGGGCCACCACGTCGGCTACGCGCTCGAGCTCGGCATGGGTTCCGGTTTGTCGATCCACGAGTAACGCCGTCTCACGGAACGTGATGGCGCCGAGATTTTCCATCGCCCCGGAAGCAAAGTCCGGAATGGCCAAGAGGTCGAGCTTGTCTCCCGGGTAAGGCATGCCGTAGTAATCTTCGAAGAACTTCAGGGATGCCGCAGCGATATCCTGTCCGAACGGAGTGAGCGGTTGTTTCCCTGGAACCGTCCACAGCCGAAGAGGCGTCTTACCGATCCATACCGGCTCCGTCGCCTCCATACGACCGACCACGAAAGCCACGAGATAGGTTGACATCTTGATGGTGTCTGCGAACCGTACGACTTTCTTGCCGCTCTCAACGGACTCCGATATGACCGACGTATTTGAGATGGCTGTGAGATGAGGGTCGATCACGAGCGTGGTCGCGAACACCGCTTTAAAATCCGGTTCGTCCCAACAGGGAAAGGCCCGGCGCGCATCCGTGGCTTCGAACTGCGTGGCCGCCAACGTCTGCTGCGTTCCTAAAACATCTTTGTAGGTACTCCGATAGAAGCCGCGGAGCTGATCGTTCAGCTTGCCGTGAAAGGAAAGATGCAGCCGCCATTCGCCAGGCCGGAGCGGTTCTTGAAAAGAGAATTCCACCCGTTGCGTTTTTTGTTCCGATTCGATACGCGCCTTGAATTGCCGCCGATTCGCGTCCTCGGCCATCGCTGACTGAAG
>NZ_JBLYIG010000055.1:0-4590 GCF_049222245.1 Nitrospira sp. BLG_2
CGCGAGATCGAAAAGCTTCGCGTTCAGATTCAGTCGATGGAGGAAGAAATCCGTCGGCTTTACCAATCACGCCACCAACTCGATCAAGCCAATAAACAGAACGAAAAACTCGTGGCCACGCTGCAGGAAGCGAAGGCGCAAATCGAAGCGCTGCGTACCGAGGTTGAAAAACTGACAGCGCCGCCGTCGGCGTATGCCATTTTTTCCAGTATGAATGCGGACGGTACCGGAAATGTCTATGTGTCGGGACGGAAAATGAAGGTCAGCCTCCATCCTTCAATCAAGCGCAATGAGTTGCGGAAGGGGCGAGAAGTCGTCCTCAATGAAGCGCTCAACGTGATCGAGGTCAAAGGGTTCGACAGCCAGGGAGAGGTTGTTCGACTCAAAGACGTGCTGGAGGGCGGACGGGCGTTGGTCACTCTCCATTTTGATGAGGAGAAAGTGGCTGAGCTCGGTGACCCGTTGCTTACTGAACGGCTGAGTGTGGGGGACCATCTGTTATATGATACCCGCTCGGGATATGTCATTGAGAAGTTGCCGAAGTCCGAAGCGGAAGAGCTGGTGTTGGAAGAGGTCCCGGATGTCGACTATGAGCACATCGGAGGCCTCCAGAAAGAATTGGAGCAGGTACGCGATGCGGTCGAACTTCCGTTCCTCCATCCGCATGTGTTCTCCGAGTATAAGCTCAGCGCACCGAAAGGTGTTCTGCTCTATGGTCCACCCGGTTGTGGGAAAACGCTGATCGCTAAAGCTGTCGCTAATTCGATCGCCAAGAAATTAGGCCATCGGGCTGGCAAAGAGATTCGGAGCTACTTCCTCCATGTGAAGGGGCCGGAATTGCTCAATAAGTACGTCGGGGAGTCGGAACGCCAAGTTCGTGAAGTGTTTAAGAAGGCGAAGGAGCGGGCCGATGACGGTCATCCGGTGATCGTGTTTTTCGATGAGATGGACGCACTCTTTAGAACGCGCGGGACAGGCATATCCTCTGATATTGAATCGACGATCGTTCCACAGTTTCTCTCTGAGATCGACGGAGTCGAGCGATTGCGCAATGTCATTGTCATTGGAGCCAGCAACCGCCAGGATTTGATCGATCCGGCGGTGCTTCGTGCCGGTCGATTGGATGTCAAAGTTAAAGTAGGGCGACCTGATGCCACGGCCGCCCGTGACATTTTCTCGAAGTACATCTCGATGGATCTTCCTTTTGCTGACGAGGACTTGGAACGGCATGGAGGCGATCGACAGGCTCTTGTCGATCGGTTGACCGCTCTGACGGTCGAGACCATGTACGCAGCCAGTGAGGAAAATAAGTTCATTGAAGTGACCTATGCCAACGGTGAAAAGGAAGTACTGTATTTCAAGGATTTCGCCAGCGGAGCGTTGATCGAAGGAATTGTTTCGCGGGCGAAAAAATTTGCCGTGAAGCGCGTGATCGCCCAAGAAGGGGCCGGTCTACGCTCGGACGACTTGATCCGCGCCATTCGCGAGGAGTTCAAGGAACACGAAGATCTCCCCAATACGACCAACCCTGACGATTGGGCGAAAGTCGCCGGAAAGAAGGGCGAGAAAATCATTCATATCCGAACCATCAGTGGTGGGCCCGCCGAACATCGGCAGATTGAAACCATCAGTACCGGCCACTACCTCTAACTATCCCGTATGCCAGACCACACATCCACGAATCGCATGCGAGTGCTTGGCACCGAAACCGAGTTCGGCATCGCGGCAAAAGATCCATCCGCGCTGGACCCTGTATCTGGCTCATTCGCCGTGATCGGACATTACCCGGGACTTCCGGCGCCGGAGGCTCTTTGGGATTACGAGAATGAAAATCCGCTCTTAGATGCCCGGGGATTTGAAGTCGACGGCGAGCGAGAACGCCCAAATCCAGACTACAATCGGCAGTTGAATAAGGTACTGGCAAACGGTGGCCGTTTATACGTTGATGGAGCACATCCGGAATACTCGACGCCGGAGTGCTCGAACGCCAAGGAAATTGTGGCATTCGAGCGAGCCGGAGAGCGCATTCTCGCGACGTGCCTTCAGGAAATGGCTCGGGTGAGGGGAATCGAACAGTATGTTCTGTACAAGAACAACTCCGACGGCAAGGGCAACAGCTACGGATATCACGAAAACTATTTAGTCTCGAGGTCCGTGCCTTTCGACAGGATCGCTCGAGTATTGACGCCGTTTTTGGTCACACGACCGATCTTTGCCGGAGCAGGAAAAGTTGGGTCTGAAAATCAGACTAGCCCGACGGAATATCAGATCTCGCAGCGCGCCGACTTTTTCGAATGTCTGATGGACCTCAACACGATGGTCAAACGGCCGATCATCAACACGCGCGACGAACCACATGCCGATGCGGCAAGGTTTCGGAGGCTCCATGTCATTACGGGTGACGCGAATATGGCGGAACTCTCCACCTATCTGAAGGTGGGAACGTTGGACATCGTCTTGGATTTGCTTGAATCAGGAGCCGATCTGCCTCAGTTCGAACTGGACGAGCCGGTTCGCGCGTTCAAGCAGGTGTCCCGTGATCTGGATGTGAAAGAAACCGTGAAACTGGTCGGTGGAAGGCCGACCACGGCTCTTGCCGTCCCGCGGGCGTACCTAAGCGCCGCCAAATATTTTTATGCCTCGCAGGATCACAGTCCGACCACTCACGATGTGTTGCTCCGTTGGGAGGACGTTTTGAACCAGCTCGATCGCGATCCGCGGTTACTGGTGAAGGCATTGGATTGGGTCGCCAAGCGGCACATGATCGAATCCTACATGGAGCGTAAAGGTTGCGGATGGGATGATCCTCGAATGAAGCTGATGGATCTCCAATATCATGATGTCCGCGCGGACAAGGGATTGTTCTATACGCTGGAGCGCAGCCGCCTCATCGAGCGGATTGTTGAAGAAGACGATATTCAACGAGCGGAGCTCAATCCGCCGACGGGGACCAGGGCCTATTTTCGTGGGCGTTGTGTCAGTAAGTTTGCGAAGACCTTGTACGGGGCCAGTTGGACGTCGGTGTTGTTCGACGTAGGCAATACGACGATCAAAAAAGTGCCTTTGATGGACCCCCATCGAGGGACGCAGGCATTGACACGAGAGTTGCTCGATACGACCGATTCAGTCGATGCCTTGATCGAAAAACTCAAGGTTTGATGATGTTTCAACGATTACGATGAAGCTGCCCTATCTTCCCGACTACGACGGCTCCAGTTTTTTTGACTTCGTCTCAACACACCATCCTGAGTTGGCCTTGCGAAGCCACGGAATGGCGACGGTTCACGACCAGATGCCCACCGTTGGGCCTGTCACGGTGCCCTCCGCCACGACCGTGCTGGCGCTCAAGTATCAGCAGGGTGTCGTGATTGCTGGGGACCGTCGAGCCACGGAAGGATTTCAGATCGCGGATCGCCGAATCGAAAAAGTCTTCAAGATCGACGACTGGTCGGCCATGGCGATCGCGGGGGCGGCCGGTCCTTGCATCGAAATGGCCAAGTTATTTCAGACCGAGCTGGAGCATTACGAAAAACTGGAAGGCATGCCGCTCTCCTGTGAAGGGAAGGCGAATAAGCTGGGGCAGATGGTCAAGGCTAATCTTCCGATGGTCTTTCAGGGGCTGGTCGTCATGCCGTTGTACGTCGGGTATGACCTGAAACGCGGCGAGGGCCGCATCTTCAAGTACGACATCACCGGCGGCAAGTATGAAGAGTCCGATTACCATGCGATCGGTTCCGGTGGAAAGGATGCCCGTAACACGATGCGCGAGCATTTTCGGAGAGGACTTTCTGAGCAGGACGCGCTCAAGTTGGCTTTGTTGTCGCTCTATAATGCCGCGGATGATGATGTCGGCACGGGCGGACCGGACCTGATACGAGGAATCTATCCGACCTCGAAGTTTGTGACCGCTCATGGCATCACCGATGTCTCCGATGACATACTGAGAGCTGTGTATGACGAAATGATGACCGCACGCCGTTCAAGGGAGACGTAATCATGCCGATGCCCTACTACGTATCTCCTGAACAGATGATGCAGGATAAGGCTGAGTATGCCAAGAAGGGGATTGCCAAAGGCCGCTCGATTATCGCGATGGAGTATATCGACGGAATTCTATTGACGGCGGATAATCCCAGCGCCTCCCTGCACAAGGTTTCGGAAATCTACGACAACATCGCCTTTGCGGGAGCCGGCAAGTACAGCGAGTTTGAGAATCTTCGAAAGGCGGGCATCCGCCACGCCGATCTTAGGGGATTCATGTATAGCCGGGAAGACGTGACCGGTCGCTCGCTGGCGAACGGGTATTCGCAAAGTCTTGGGACCGTGTTCAGCCAGGAAATGAAACCGCTTGAGGTTGAGATTCTTGTGGTGCAAGCCGGTACCAATCATCACCTGAGCGAAATCTATCGTATTTCGTTCGACGGCAGCATCATCGACGAGAAGAACTTGGCGGTGATCGGCGGACGGTCTGAGGCGGTACAAACCGTATTGAAAGAAAAAGGTCCTGGCCAGGTTCCGCCCTTGGACGCTGCGTTGAAGCTGTGTGTCACGGCGCTGGAGCAAACGGCGAATCAAAAGCTGCATCCGGAA